>JAQUGH010000022.1:17370-22290 GCA_028684195.1 Clostridia bacterium
TTTCTCCTTGATAGTTACACATATTATTTGCATTCAACATCTCATTAATCATTAATTTAACAAACGAAATAGGTAATACCTGCATCATCTCACTATCTACTAAGTTTTCAATAATAATCCTAAATACAATTTTTATAACGTCGTCGTTTTCGTTACTTTCATCACTTTCAATGCCAAACAATTCCCATTGACAATCCTCAGCCTCTTCAAGAGCAGGGGAAGATATATTTATCCGTTTATTCAAGATCTGTGAAAGTGAAGTTGCGGAAGAACCCATCATTTGGTTCATCGCTTCACTTATTGCACTAAAATGTAACTCACTTAATTCAAGAGAAGGATTGCTACCATCTCCACCCATCATAATATCAGCAATAACACCAGCATCATAAGTATGAAGAATAAATATATTTGAACCTTTTATACCTGTTGTATATTTTACATTCACTGCTACACTGGATTTTGGATGTCCTTTCTTAATTTCTCCTAACGTTGTAACAGAAACTTTTGGTGTAGTAATATCCACCCTCTTTCCCAATAAAGAAGATAATGCTGTAGCAGCAGAACCCATAGAGATATTTGCTAGTTCTCCTATAGCATCAACTTCTATTGAAGTTATCTCATTTTTATTATCACTTTTAGTTAAACTGATTTTCTGATCTTCTTCAACGTTTCCATTCAATAAAGCATTAATTTCATCCTGAGACAATATTTTATTCAATATCATAACCCTCTTCTTTATGGGATTTTGTAATTTCCACTGCCATTTTACCATCAACTACGCCAGGTCTACCATAAAATTTCAATTTTGAGCCAACACACACCTCAACATCGGAATTTTTCTTCTTCTCAAAAGATATAACATCACCTATCTGAAGTCCTAATAAATCTTTGATCCTCACATTGTTTTTAGCTAATATAGCCGAAATAGACACACTAGTTCTTTCTACAATATTCTTCAAATACCTTTTATTATCATCCGTAAGACTACTTTGTGAACTTGCAAACCAAAATTTAGTATTCAATTTATTAGCCACAGATTCCAGCATAAGACAAGGTAGACAAATATTCACTAATCCTTCAGTTTCACCAATCTTAGTATTTATAGAAATTATTATCACCATCTCTGCCGGAGACACCACTTGGGCAAACTGAGGGTTCATCTCAATAGCCTCTAACAAAGGATCGACTTGTCCAATACTACTCCATGCTTCAACAAAAAGAAAAAGGATTTTATCAACCACTTTCTCTATAACTCCTTTTTCTATTTCCGTTAAAGGTCTTCCCTTGTTTGTACTAAATCCAGGCCCACCAAACAGCCTATCAATAATACAAAAACCTATAACTGGATTTATCTCTAATATTCCTTTCCCCTTTAACGGCAAAATACTAAAAACATTCAATATGGTCGGATTAGGAATTGAACGTATGAATTCTTCATATGTAACCTGATCAACAGATACTACTTTTGTTATCACTCTAGTTCTTAACATTCCTGAAAGCAACGTTGAAAACAAGCGGCAAAAATTTTCATACATTACTTCAATAGTATTTAACTGATCTTTAGAAAATTTATCCGGGCGTCGAAAATCATATACTCTTATTTTTTTACTGACTTCTTCATTTTTTATCGCTTCTACATCAACCTCACCTGATTGCATTGCAGATAGAAGCTCATCAATTTCAGATTGAGATAAAATTTCACTCACTAGCTCTACCACCTCCATGAGGCACAATTAAATTATGATAATAACCATTTTTTTAAATATATTTTAACCACTAAGCCTTCATCAAGAAAATTATTTATTGATTCTATTAATATCTCTTTAATATTATTTTTATCCTTGCTATTTGTTAAATTCTCAATAGACTGCTCTGACAAAATCTCTATTATAGCATCAGTTAGCAAGCATGACTTTTCATCTAATTCCTTTATAACCTTCTTATCAGTTAGTTCCAACCCAAACTGTGCTACAATGTAATGCTTCGTAGATTTCTCCGCATTAACAGTAAACTCCTGTGTTTCATACATTGGTCCGATTTTAGTCTCTTCTGTATCATTTTGTGTTAAATATTTATATACAAAATAACCTGACACAGCCATTGCCATAATAAGCAAAATTAAAAGAATTACCATTAGTTTCTTACTAAATCCTTGTAACATTCATCAACGTCCTTCCTCTAATTAAGGTTCATTAACTAGTAAGCTTTTCCTTATTATAACAATATCTACTCGGCGATTCTTCTTGCGGTTTACTTCGCAATCATTTGGAGCAATGGGATGAAATTCTCCATAACCCACAGCAGATAATTGTTGTCCTGATAACCCTTGCTTGATAAGATGCCTCAATACGTTTGTCGCTCTGCTAGTAGAAAGTTCCCAATTAGATGGATAACGTTCTGTATGTATTGGCAGATTATCTGTATGCCCTTCAATTCTAATAGGATTTTCAATTTCCTTAAATATCAATGCTAACTCCGTTAAGATCTTTTTTGATTCGGAATACAAATCAGCAGTGCCTTTAGAAAATAACACGGATTCTTGTAATCTAATTACAATACCACGTTCTTCTATGTTAGTAGAAACGTCTTCATTTATACCTTTGGAAACAAGATAAGCATCTAATTTTTTCTTAATTTCTTCAAGCTTTTTTGTTTCTTCTTGGTATTCTACATAGTTATCTGTTAAACTACTTTCTAATTCATTATGTATACTTTTCTCAGGTGTTGTAATTGGAACATTACTTCCATCCATCACTCCCAACGAATCTCGTAAAGACATTACTATACTTTCCCATTTTATTTTATCTATAGTCGAAAAAGAGTATAACAAAACGAAAAATGTTAAACACAACGTTATAACATCAGAATATGTTAAAAGCCAAGAATTTGAATTGTCTGGTTCGGGTTCTGATTTCCTACTGCGTTTATTCATTTTTCTTTCCCCTTTTTCTTTCCTCATCAAGTTCTTGTTTCTGTTCTGCATAAAGAAATGACTTCATTTTCTCTGCAACAATACGCGGATTTTCCCCTGCCTGAATAGATAAAATTCCTTCAATTATAATTTCTTTAACTAAAGCTTCTTCCCTGCTTTTGATTTTTAATTTTCCTGCTATAGGTATACAAAAAAGATTAGCAAAAAACGATCCATAGAAAGTAGTTATTAACGCAACAGCCATTGCCGGTCCTAATGAACTAGGATCATTAAGATTTTTTAGCATCATTATCAAGCCTATCAACGTTCCTAGCATTCCAAAAGCCGGTGCACTAGCTCCCATAAAGCTGAAAATACCTGCACTATTCTTATGTCTTTCTTCCATCATAAGTATTTCAGTTTCTAAGATGTTTCTTGTTAAATCAGGATCAGTACCATCAACAATCAATTGCACCCCTTTTTTTAAAAACTCATCCTGACTATCCTCTACTTCGTTTTCTAACGCTAAAAGTCCTTCTCGCCGTGCCGTTTCTGCCATTTTAATTATATCCAAAATTACTCTTAGTGGTTCATGTGAAATATCTTTGAAAGCAATTTTTAAGTACGTAGTCACACCAACAAATTTGCTCATTGGATACGAAATTAACGTTGCACAAATTGTCCCTCCAATAACAATCAGCAATGAAGATAAACTCCAAAATGTCAATATACTTCCCTGAAACATAATGGATACCAATATTAAGGTTACACCTGAGAACATGCCAATTACAGTTGATAAATCCATATTCTATACTCTACTTTCCCTAATAATTTAAAAAATATATTTTTCAAAAATACTTTTTTTGAAAGCAATAGCTTTCAATACAATTTCATCCGGGCTCTCTAATACCACCATTTTCTTGCCATTTATTAAAGTCAAAACAGTATCCGGAGTTGCTTCAATCGTCTCAATCAAATCAATATTAACTATAATTTCTTCTCCATTAAGCTTTGTCAAATCAATCATAATATTTTCCAACTTTCTAAATCATCCCCATCCCCTCAATGAGATGGGGATGAACCTAAATTACACTACCTTTTTAAATTAACCAGTTCTTCTAAAATCTGATCAGAAGTTGTAATAACTCTTGAATTAGCCTGAAAGCCACGTTGGGTCACGATCATATCCACAAATTCTTGAGAAAGATCAACATTAGACATTTCCAACGTCTCCGGTTTAACTATACCATGTCCTGCCGTCCCGGGAACTCCTGTATTAGCATCTCCTGAATTATTTGACGCTCGATAAAGGTTGTTTCCATTTTTAACCAATCCCGCAGGATTAGCAAAAGAAGCAGTAACTAACTGAGCTAATTTTCTCCTCTGTCCATTAGAATAGCTCCCATTGATAGTACCGCTAGTATCAAATTCCATATCCAATAAATTCCCGGCTTTATATCCGTCCTGGCTCGTATAGGTAACAGTAAAACCATTTGCATATTCAGTCAGATTTGTAAAATCTAAATCAAAACTTAAATCTGATGCACCAGCAATAGGTTTTTCAACATTTATTACCTTTGAAGAAGTTGATTTTAGTTTACCCGAAGTTGCATCAAATGAAAGCTCTCCTTTTCCACTGGGAATGAAATTTCCTTCAATAGCAGTATCAACCTTCCATTCGTTATCCGCTATTTTCGTATAATATACATCTACTACATGCGAATTTCCTTTTGAATCATAGACAGTCACGCTATTAGAATAATTGGGAGTGTAATACGTAATGGTGTAGTCTCCATCAGCAACCCCAGTGCCTATTGTAACCTCCCCAGTAGTATAATCGACAGTATAACCATTTGCCACATCCTCAGTCAACGGAATACCACCCGAATCTTTTACTAATACATTATTAATAGGCAAGGTAAGTGTAACGGTTGTTACACCACCATTTATATGTGCTGTAGCATCCGTCCCAGTTTGTACCACTGCATTAAAATCTATATTTTTCCCAA
>JAQUGH010000142.1 GCA_028684195.1 Clostridia bacterium
GATGAACAAAGTCAGTTTGGCATAGAGGGAGTTAACATAGGTACAGGAAATTTTTCACGCACATATTCAGACATGATTATGATAGCTCCGGGATTTCAAATTAACATGACCCGCACGTATAATTCCCAAGATAATCGTAAGAACAGCATTTTAGGAAAAGGTTGGACATTTGGATACCAAGGGAAAATTGAGGATAATGAAAAAAATAATAAACAAAAGAATGTTTGGATGCCTCAAGGAAAAGTACTTTCCTTTACCCTCAATGAGGACGGAACGTACACTGCTAATGATTCCCGAAACGAACTAGTAAAAAATGCTGATGGAACTCATATGCTTACCACAAAAAACCAATATACATATAGGTTTAGTTCAAACGGTTGGCTTACCTGGATGAGAGTTAAAAATTGTAATACTGTAAAAATAAATGTTGAAGAAGAAACAGGAAAAATAAATTCCATAACTGACCAAGTCGACAGAACATTCGATATGTTATATAATGCCGATGGATTAATTACAAAAATCATTGATCCTTTGGGCAGAACAGTAGATTACCAGTATGAGAACAAAAAGTTAGTAAAGGTTACAGATCCTACAGGAAATAATACAAAATACAGCTATACAAGCTATACCTTAGAAGGAGAAGAAGAACCAGTATTGCTGCTTTCAGAAGTAAAAGAAAATAGCAAACGGATAGAATCAGTAACCTACTATACAGAAGGTGAAGATCAAGGGAGAGTTCATGAAAATACCGATAGATTTAATAATGTTCACACGTATACATATCTTTCCTATACAGGAAAGACAGAGATAACCGATAGCAATGGAAGAAAGACAACACAATGGTATGATATTTCTTTTAACACCACACAAACTATTGATGCTGAAAATGGCTACATTAATACAGAATATGCCATTGATGAAAATGGATATAGCAAATACAAAGAAATAGATTCATTTACTGACCGAAATAGAAATAGAACCATCTATAACCGAGATGCTAGAGGTAATGTAACTAAAATAATCAATCCTGAAACTGATAGCTATAAACAATTTACCTACGATGAGAAAAACAACATCACCAGTGAACGTGACGAAGAAGGAAAGTGGACATATTACATCTATGATTCTCAAAAAATAAACCTAATAAAAAAAGCACAACCATTAAATGGAACAACGAAATATGAAGAAGGAATGGAAGAGACTCAATTTTCCATAACCAAATACAACTACTACACAGAAGCAGAAAGTCAACAGTTTGGATGTAAAGCCAAAGGGCTGCTTAAATCAATAACCTATCCTGCTCCTGTAGGAAATACAGTAACCTATACTTATGATCAGTACGGCAACATAAAAACAATTAGTGATCCCGAAACAAACCAAGTAACAACTAACGAACATAGCAAAATCGGGTGGTTAAACAGCATTACCAAAAACAAATTTAACGTTAGCTATGAATATGATCAAAACGGAAGACAAGAAAGGATCATCTACAATAAAGGGCAAAATAACGAAGAAACTACTAGAATTACCTACGATGAATACGGAAGAAAGACTAAAGAAGTTTCCCCTAACCTATATAATTCCGCTTTAGATAATAAAACAAGTCATACGTACAGTGGCAATCATGGCTACCGCTATGATTACACTGATATAAATATGGGACAGATAAAAACAATAATAGATCCAGAAAACAATTCTACAAAAAACACCTACGATTGTTATGGCAACATCATAAAAGAAGAAAAGCAAAATGGAGCAAGCTACAGATATGAATATGATAAGCTAAACAGATTAACCAAAACATACTTTAAAGAAACAGCAAATGATACAGAGGTTATATTAGAAGAATACGTTTACGAAATACCTAAATATGGTAAAACAGAAATAAACCATAAAAAGTACCTCGATGATAATTATACTGCTGAAACCAAATATACCTACGACTATGCCGGAAGACTAATAAAACAAGAAAACCCTGATACAAATGCAGAACCAGAAACCACCCAATACTATAAAAATGGTTTAATAAAAAACAAAACAGATGCCAGAGGAAATACAATCTATTACAGCTATGATGGATTAAATAGACTTACCCAACAATGGATTCCCTTTGAAAAGGTAGACGGTACAACAAAATACAAATACAAAGAATTTGTATACGATAAAACAGGAAATATTACAAAAGAAAAAATAGGGAAAGAGGCTGTTGACAAAGGAGTAAGTGCAACATCATACATAGAAACAACCTATGAATACTATAAGAACGGAAAACTCAAATCCACAATAGATGATGAAGGAAGAAAAATAGAATATGGATACGATTTAGACGGGAACCTTAACAAAGAAGCAACATATACAGATTCCCAAAACAAAATACTAATAGAATATGTAAACAACCACTTAGGAAAACCTATAACACAAAAACAATACATTAAAAAAGGTGACATTTACGGAAATAACTTCAATGATACAACAGCAAAAGAACTTAAAACAACTTACACCTACGACAAAAACGGTAACATAAAAACAAAAACAACACCCGACCAAATAACCACAACCTACACATACGACAACATGGATAGACAAACATCCATTAGTCAGCTTGGACAAGATGAAAATGGAAATAATGTAACAATAAAGCAAACAACCACTTATAACTGGGAAGGAAATCCTCTTACCCAAACAGATGCAAAAGGAAATACAACAAAATATCAATACACCCAGCAAGGGCAATTAGAAGAAATCAAAAATGTCAAAGGTGGAATAACAGCATACAGTTATGATAGAGGAAGACGGCTCAAAGTAGAAGTATCACCAGAGAACTACCTTGTGGGGCAATCCCTAGATAGCATGAATAGAACAGAATACACCTACGATAAAATGGACAGAATCACCAACAAACAAAACATATATAAAGATTCCGAAACAGATACATGGATAACAGTAATAGAAAAATCCTACAAATATGATGGAAACGGTAATATAACCAAAGCAATAGACGCCATGAATTACGATACAGAATACAAATACAATTTAGCTAACCAATTAACAGAAATACTAGATCCTACGACAAAAGCAAAAGACTTATCCTACACAAACAAATATAAATATGATACTTTAGGAAGGAAAATATCCGAAACAAATGCCAAGCAAATAGAAACAAAATATACCTACGACCATGCCGGAAACCTCATAAATAAAAAAATAGAAGAACAAACTATCCAAACAAATATCTATGATTATATAGGAAATCTTCTCACACAAACCGATGGAGAAGGAAATACCACCACATATACCTACAATGCACTTGGTGAAATTAGAACAGTACAAAACCCTGAGGACGATAGCATAAAAGGACAAACAATTACTTATCAATATGATGCTATGGGTAACCTGAAAAAACAACAAAACAACCTGGGTAAAGTAGAACTTTTCACTTATGATAACCAAGGCAAAATCCTTTCATATACCCAGCAAAAAAATGATGGCACAGAAAAAATAACCATTAAATACAAATATGATGTAAACGGCAATAAACGTTTTGAAATAAGAGAAAATGGAGAAGAAATAACCACCGAATACACCTATGATGAACTAAACAGACTCATAACAAAGATAGAAGGGAAAACAGCTACCAAAGCAGGAAAAACAAGCACATATACCTACGACAAAAATAACAACCAACTTTCTCAAACAGACTGGAGAGAAAATACCTACACCTATAAATATGACCCTCTCAATAGACTGATAGAAAAGAGAGATCCATACCAAAAGCTCATAGAAAAACTCGTCTATAACAGAAACAACGTACAAACAGAATCATACGATGCCTGTTCAGAAACTCCTACCAGATATTATTACGACAAAAACAACAGACTAATAGAAACAGTAGATTCCCAAGGACATAGTACAAGTCAAACATATGATGATGTTGGAAATATAGCTACCAAAACAGAGGGAGAACTAAACACAACAACATACACATATAACTGGAACAATCAAATTCTCAGCGTAAAGAACGCCAAAAACGAACCAGTAACAACCTACACATATGACAACAACGGAAACATGCTTACCCAAAAAGATGGGAAAGGCAATATTACCACATACACCTACAACGTAGCCAACAAAGTAAAAGAAAAAATAGACCATCAAGGTGAAGGTGTTTCGGCTAAAACAGAAACATATACCTACTATGCTGATGGCAACATAAAAACTAAAAAAGACAGAAACGGTAATATTACAGCTTATACCTACGACATCTATGGAAGATTAACACAAGAAAGAATAGAAAACCCAATAAAAACAGAAGAAAAAACAACAACAACATGCACCTACGACAACAACGGAAATCAACTTACAATAACAGACAGTACAGGAACAACAACAAGACAATATGACCAATTCAACAGAGTAATAACAAAAGCAGTACCAAACATAGGAACAACAACTTATCAGTATGATATAACAAGAGAAACAGCAAAAGGAAACATAACAGAAACAGCAACAAACCCCAAAGGAAACATAACAATAAAAACATATGATAAAGCAGGAAGACTAAAATATGTAACAGCAGATAACCAAACAACCACATATACCTATTACGATAATGGAAATAGGGAAAGTGTAATCTATCCGAATGGTTTAAAAGAAGAATACACATATTATGATAATAACCAGCTAAGAGAATTGAAAAATATCAAAGCAGATGGCACAATAATGGATACTTACATCTATGCCTACGATAATGCAGGAAATCAAACCAGTAAAGAAGAAATGATTAACGGAGTAATTAAAGGAACAACAAATTACGAATATGATGAACTCAATAGACTAGCAAAAGTAACAGAGCCTAATGGAAAAATAACAACATATACCTATGATTACGCAGGAAACAGAGCAAAAGAAACAATAACTCAAGAAGGAGTTACAGTAGAAAACGAATATAGCTACAATGAACAAAATAGACTTACAACAATAACGACACAAACAGATGATGTAGTAACAGAAACAACAACGTATAGCTATGACAACAATGGAAATCAGCTTACCACAAGTAAAAACGGACAGGTAACAATAACTAATACCTATGATTTAGTCAACCAACTCATAAAAACAGCAGCAGGAGAAACAACAGTAATCAACATCTACAATGGAGAAGGATTACGAGTAGCAAAAGAAGTAAATGGAGAAAGAACACAATATTTATATGAATATGACAAAGTAGTACTAGAACTAGATGAAGCAGGAAATGAAGTAGGCAGGAACACATATGGGCTAAACCTGCT
>JAQUGH010000143.1 GCA_028684195.1 Clostridia bacterium
ACAGCAGACAAAGACCCTCCGGGATGACCCGACTCAGCCTCAGTCAACATCCTAATTATATCCCGTCGCATATGCCTACCAAACTCTTGCAGTTCTCCCACTTTAACTGTCTCGTTCATCTATTTGCCCCCTATTTAAAATTACAAATGATTTATTAAATATAATCCATTTTTCGTAAAAAGTAAATAGCTCTTATCAATAGCTCTTAACAATAGTTGAACAATAGTTGAACAATGGTTTAACAATCGTTTTCCCTTTCCAACTGACCAACTGACCAACTTTCCAACTGCTTAACTATCGTTTAACTATCCCCTATCCTCTATCCTCTGCCCCTCAGCCACCATCATGCGTAAGTAGGCATCAATAAATGCATCTAACTCTCCATCCATAACGGCACTAACATTTCCAACCTCTACTCCTGTACGGTGATCCTTCGCCATACTATAGGGATGAAATACATAAGAACGGATCTGACTACCCCAACCAATTTCCTGTTGATCTCCCCTGATGTTTTCCAATTGTTTTTCCTGCTCTTGTCGTTTTTTCTCAAAAAGTTTAGCCTTTAAGATTTTTTCACAAGATGCTCTGTTGGATATTTGCGATCTTTCATTCTGGCACTGCACAACTATTCCCGAGGGCAAATGAGTCATTCTAACTGCCGAATCCGTCTTATTAACATGTTGACCACCTGCTCCACCTGAACGGTAAGTATCTACCTTTATTTCATCATAATTTAAAACAATTTCATCTGTATCCTCATCCACATCTGGAAGAACATCTGCCGCTGAAAAAGATGTATGACGTCTCCCTGAAGAATCAAAAGGAGATATGCGCACTAAACGATGCACTCCTTTTTCCGCTTTAAGATAGCCATAGACATTCTCTCCTTTGATCAAAAGGGTTACACTTTTGACTCCTGCCTCATCTCCCGGAAGGTAATCTAATATCTCCACATTAAAGCCTTTTCTCTCTGCCCACCGAGTATACATTCTCAACAACATTTCTGTCCAATCCTGTGATTCAGTTCCACCAGCTCCAGGATGTAGAGATATAATCGCATTTCCGGCATCGTATTTATCACGGAAAAGCAGTTGAAGCTCCCTTTTATCCAAATCATCAACAAGCTTAACCAAAGCCTTTTGAGACTCGTTTAAATACTCTTCTTCCTCCTGCCCAAGCTCATAAAGAACTTCAATATCCTCAAAGCTACCAAACATTCCGTAATATTCCTGTATCTTATTTTTTAATATTGTCGCTTGTTGCGCAATCTTTTGAGCTTCCTGCGGATTCTCCCAAATATCCGCCTCAGACATCTTTTCTTCCAATCCTTTTAATTTTTCCTCTTTGCCAGGTACGTCAAAGAGACCCCCTGAATTTTTCTATTCTTTCCCTTGTTTTATCCAAATCATGTTTAAAATCAAAAGACACCGTTTTGTTCCTCCTATTCTTTACCACAACATTTTTTGTATTTCTTCCCGCTACCACAAGGGCAAAGATCATTTCTGCCTATTTTGACAACATGCCGAGGTTCTTTCTTCTTTACCTCTTCATCGCCTCGATTTTCTACCAAGTTCTTACGTTCCCGAGGTCTTTCTACAACCGTCACATGATAAACATAGCGCACGATATCTTCTTGAATTTCTTCAACCATCTGATTAAACATATCATAAGCTTCATATTTGTACTCTACCAAAGGATCCTTCTGTCCATACGCTCGTAACCCAATGCCATGACGCAACTGATCCATAGCGTCTAAGTGACCCATCCACTTATCATCAACAGCTCTTAAAGTAGCTAAACGCTCCAGTTCCCTCATGTTTTCTTCGCCAATTTCTTTTTCCCGTGTCTCATAATATTCTAACGCCTTCTCCAGAAGAAGCTCTCTTACCTCCGTTGCCTCTAGCTTGGCAAGTTCTTCCGCCGTAATACTGTTATTAGCTAAGAAAAGTAATTCCGCTTGAACCAACATCCCTTTTAAATCCCATTCTTCAGGATAAGTACTTCCCCCTGCGAAGCTGTCTACTGTTTTTTCAACAACCTTCTTAATCATCTCTTTAATGTTTTCTCTAATATCCTTACCCATTAAAACATTGCGACGTTGCTCATAAATTACTTCCCTCTGTTGGTTCATCACATCATCATATTCCAAAACATTTTTACGAATGTCAAAATTTCGTGACTCCACTCGTCTTTGTGCAGTTTCAATAGCTCGAGTAATCATGCCATTTTCAATGGGCATATCATCATCCATACCTAGCTTATCCATTATGCCCATAATGTTTTCTGCACCAAAAAGTCGCATTAAATCATCTTCCATAGAAATATAAAACTGAGTAGAACCTAAATCTCCTTGGCGACCCGAACGACCCCGAAGCTGATTATCAATACGCCGACTTTCATGGCGTTCAGTCCCAATGATATGAAGTCCTCCGATTTTTACAACTTCATCATGTTCTTTGTCAATTTCCTTTCCCATATCCTTGTAAATCTTTTGATAATGTTCCCTTGCCCGTAATACTTCTTCATCCTCCACAATATTGTTACTCGCAGCTTCCTCAATAAGCACAGAAGAATAACCCTGTCTCAACATTTCCTGTCTAGCCACAAAACCAGCATTACCGCCTAAAATAATATCTGTACCACGTCCTGCCATATTCGTAGATACAGTAACAGCTCCCTTTCTTCCAGCCTGTGCTACAATTTGTGCTTCCAAATCATGATGCTTCGCATTTAAAACTTGATTTTCTACTCCTCTTTGCGTAAGTAGCTTACTTAAAACTTCCGATCTTTCAATAGATATAGTACCCACCAATATAGGTTGCCCTTTTTCATGACGTTTTACAATTTCCTCGACAACAGCTTTGAATTTCCCATCTACCGTTCTATAGATAACATCTGGTATATCCTGACGAACTAACGGTTTATTAGTAGGAACTACTGTTACGTCAAGCTTGTAAATCTTCCGAAACTCTTCTTCCTCCGTAACAGCTGTCCCTGTCATCCCCGATAATTTCTCATACATTCTAAAATAATTCTGGAATGTTATTGTCGCCAAGGTCTGCGATTCCTTTTCAATAGTAACGCCTTCCTTAGCTTCAATGGCTTGATGAAGTCCTTCGCTATATCTACGGCCATACATTAACCGTCCTGTGAACTCATCAACAATAATTATCTGCCCATCTTTAACCACATAGTCAACATCTTTTTTCATCAAACCATGGGCGTGCAATGCCTGATTAACATGATGACTAAGTTCAATATTTATATCATCATACAGATTTTCAATTCCCAACATATTTTCAACCCTAGTTATACCTTCTTCTGTCAAATTAACAACTTTCGCTTTTTCATCAATCGTATAATCTGTTTCCCTTTTTAAACGTGGAATTATTTTAGCTACTCTCCCGTACAAATCCTTGGGTTTATCACCCGCTCCCGAAATAATCAAAGGGGTTCGAGCTTCATCAATAAGAATACTATCAACTTCATCCACGATAGCGTAATTCAGCTCACGTTGCACCAAGAGTTTGGGATGAGATACCATATTATCACGGAGATAATCAAACCCATACTCATTATTAGTACCAAAGGTTATATCCGCAGCATAAGCCGCTTTCCGCTCATCAAAATCTAAGCCATGCACAATAAGCCCCACAGAAAGTCCTAGAAATTTATAAATCTGTCCCATCCATTCACTATCACGTTTCGCCAAATAATCATTTACCGTAACAATATGTACACCTTTTCCTGTAAGCGCATTAAGATATGCCGGAAGCGTTGCCACAAGAGTTTTCCCTTCTCCTGTTTTCATCTCCGCAATATCTCCCTCATGGAGAATTATTCCCCCAATAAGCTGTACATCAAAATGTCGCATACCAAGAATTCTTCTGGACGTTTCTCTTACTACTGCAAAAGCTTCAGGAAGAAGATCATCCAATGTTTCCCCATCACTCAAACGCTGTTTAAATTCTTCCGTCTTGATTTTCAATTTTTCATCCGTCAAGTCCATAATACCCTGTTCCAGCTCATTTATAACTTGAACCTTTTTACTTAAACGCTTTATTTCTTTCGCATTTGTATCTAACATACTTTTCAGAAAGCCAAACATTTCATAGTCACCCACTTCCCTAATTTAAACCACTTTATTGTAACATTTTGGACAATAATAAGCAATTAGATTCAGCTATCACATTATCCAAAGAATCATACAGTTTAACTTGTATTTTAGCACCATTATACTCTGTAATTAATTCACCTGACAAATTAACAATTAAATGGTTTTCATCTATGAATTTTGCAGGCTGTTGTTTTTCATTAATATAAATCTGACAATCAGGAACAAAGTTTTCCCCTTTTATCTCCAAAGTAATTCCTTTACTAAAAAGACCTTTCTTTTGCCCTTCTTTCTTAAGAACAGCACTATTAATAACTAATTCCCCTCTGCCTAAAAAATACTCTTTGTCAATAACCGCAGGTATGCTCCCTCTATATTGATACCCCTCCCCAAAAAGTATATCGTACTGTAATTTTTTATAATCATCCATATCACTGCTTTTTATGCCCTCTTCAGTATAATAACTTCGTCTGGGAATTGTTTGTATTGCTTTGAAAAGTGAAGATAAATAATTTGTATAAGTAGACCCCCTTCTCCCAGCCATCTCTAAAACATATGACCCTAAAAAAGAAGTGCTTAAGCTTATGTTTTTTGCCTGTGGAGAATAATTATTCCAAATCACAAACGGTGTACTGTACATTTCCTTGTACTCTGTATAGCTCCCGTCCTCCTTGTAAAACCCCGCATCTCTGTATACTTGATAATCCTCTCCTAATGCCGGCAAATGATCTCCCCAAAAAACAATTATGGTAGGTTCCTCACTCTTTTGAAAATATTCCACCAGTATCTTTAAAGACTCATCCGCATCGAAAACACCTTGAGCATATTTTTCCAAAATATCTTTGGAATTTGAGGATATGTTCCCCTCTACCTGAATACTATTTTCATCATACCCAATTTTATAAGGTCCATGATTTTGCATCGTAACAGCATAAATAAAAGCAGGTTCTGCACTTTCTTTGGTTTCCTCTATAATCATCTCAGAAACTTCACTGTCTGCAATATAATATCGTTTACGAGCAGGTTCTACAAAAAACTCTCCACTGATATATTTATTAAACCCTAAATTTTCAAATACCTCATTTCGTCTGTAAAACCAATTATGATAAGAATGAATAGCTATTGATTGATACCCTTCCCCTACTAAAATACTTGCTAATGAC
>JAQUGH010000144.1:0-2422 GCA_028684195.1 Clostridia bacterium
TTTCTCTGTTCCAATTTTTCCTCAATTACAAATAAATATGCTAAAATCACAAAATGATAGTATGGTTCAAGATGCACTTGATATGACTTCCAAAGAATTGCTTCAATATTTAGTCCCTAAATTATCCAATGAAGACTGGAATGTTGAGCATATTTTCACGGATTTACTGTCTGATTCCGAAGAAGAGGTAGCTATTTCAATGTCACTCTCACCAGATAGAGGTATTCTTATAATACTTCAGAAGTTAAACAAATCCTATTATTTAGCCTATTATAACGATAATCTTTTACCAATAAATAAGTTAGAAGTGCTTCCTCATAAAAACAATAAGGCTTTTTTAGTAACATGCGAAGACCATAAGGAACAACTTGGTGCCTTTTGTGAAACCAATATTGTTAAGCTTTGGAAATGGAAAGAGGGAACCCTTCAAGATGTTTTTACTGAAAATTCCCATCAAGATATTTACTGGCTTAATTCTTGGCAGAACCCCAAATCTAGCCCTCAAAAATGGTATAACTTAAATCAACATCTTACCATAACTTATCGACAAGATATTAATGAGCTTTTTCTAATAACAGAAGGCAAGCAAGAATTTGCCGAAGCACTTGCAAAAAGCAGTAATCTTCCAGCACCGAATGAATTTTCTGATCTTAATTCACGTAATATTAATCAGAAATACTATTGGGATAATACCTGGCATAAATTTATTTTAAATACTTGTTCATGTATTCATCCTAATAATAAAAGCACTTCTACCGTAGCTATTCTTAAAGACCTTGATTATTCCTTAAACTCTTTAGCTTCACCCACTAATGATCATATGTATGAGGTAATAGATAACCAAGGAAATGTTTTTTCAATTAACAGTTCCTCAGTTTTGTATATTTCACCTTTAAACCATTAAGATTTGCAAATGGGATATATCCTTCTTTTTGTAATCTACCTACTACAATACCCGGATGAGTATCTATTTTTTCAGCAAATAGCTCCACCGATTTTTTTGAAAAATTATTTACTGATACAAAATCGTATAATTTGTCTGGTGGAATTAAAACATTTCTTGCAAATTCATCTGCATCTTTTTCCATTTCATCTTCACAATTTTCATGATCAGATGTAATAAAAATATTTTTAATCTTTTTCTGTAAAATATGTCCTATTTCGTGAAAAAACGAAAACCAAAATTTATCAGAAACTATGCCTCTGTTTGTTATTCCTAAAATGACCTTATCGTGGTTAATCCATTTTATAGCACCATAAACATTGGAATTTTTCAAACTCGGTATAACTACAAGAGCAACTCCACATTCAGATAACTTTTTTTTAAGACGAGGTAAAAAATCCAAGGTATTCATTTTCGCCATTTGTCGCATTTCTGAAAGAAAAAATTTCAACTTCTTTTCATCGAATTTTTCAGTTTCAATTTCGTTTCCAATATTAATAGCAGTTTGAACCCAAGCATTTGCATTAACAATTTGCTTTTCGTTATGATAATCTTCTGCTCCTTGTCTAAATTGCACCAAAAAATCATGTTTCTTTAATACATCAAACGTAGCTATTTTTAAACATCTAAGCAGTTCTATCACTTTTTCTTGTTGATTTCGAGTTGCTTTTACAAGTCCTAACTTCTCAAAAAAAGTATAGTCTATAATTTTAAAAACCTCTTGTTCCTTCCGTTCTGCCTCCAATTTTTCAATTTCAATAACTTTTTCATCATATGTTTTTTGAAGATTAAGCCAAACATCAACACTCGTTCCAAGCATTAAGGAAAGATTCTTAGCAATATTATTAGAAATGGAAGCTTTTCCGTTTATTAAATCGCTAAGATTTTTAGGGGTTATGTTTAATCGCTTAGCAAATTCTAATTGAGTTATTTCCATTTCATCAATTATATCGCTGATATAATAACCTGGATGAAATGCCGAGATGTTTTCACATATTCTTTTATTCATAATGATTCGACACCTCCAATATAATAATACATTTTACAACTTTACACTTTGAATTAAAATCTAATTTATCTTCATTCTTTTGCAACGGTGGATCAGGAACAACTACTAAACGATATTTGCTTTTTCGTCCATCAATATCCATAGCGAATTGTTCTTTCCTATCTCTCTTTAAATCATGCAAATGATAGTTTGGCATACCTGCAATATCATTTAGTGAGGTTGCATTTTCAATAAAGTTAATTAGAGATTCTAATTTTTCCGCAATTTTTTCTCCTAACTCTTTTTTTGCATACTTTTTATTTTTGCATAACTTCTCAGTTTTATTGTTACCATATCCTACAATATCTATTATACTCACCTCCACACAATTGTCAATAAAATAATTACCCAAAAGGTAATTATTTTATTGACAAAACAAAAGAACCGTCTTCAACGATAGTTTAACCATTGTTCAACTATTGTTCAACTAT
>JAQUGH010000144.1:2522-5200 GCA_028684195.1 Clostridia bacterium
ATCTATTATACTCACCTCCACACAATTGTCAATAAAATAATTACCCAAAAGGTAATTATTTTATTGACAAAACAAAAGAACCGTCTTCAACGATAGTTTAACCATTGTTCAACTATTGTTCAACTATCGTTTAACTATTGTTCAACTATTGTTCTAATGTACTGCTTTCTCCTGCCAAATATCCTGTAGAAAAAGCTGCTTGCAAATTATATCCACCTGTATTTCCATCAATATCCAAAACCTCGCCCGCAAAATATAATCCTTTTACTAGCTTTGATTCCATGGTTTTGGGATTAACTTCTTTTAAATTAACTCCTCCGGCAGTCACAATGGCTTCAGCCAATGATCTAGTTCCTAGCACAGTCATTTTTAATGCTTTCAAAGTATTAATAAGTCTTTTCCTATCCTCTTTTGTTACTTGATGAACAAATTTATCAGCTGAAACATCACTTTGAGCAATAACCACAGGAATCAAACGTTGAGGTAATAAATCATCCAAAGCATTTCTTAATTGCTTTCTTTGATACTTTTTAAAATCTCTTTGCAATCTATTATCTAATTTTTCTTCATCAAGTGCCGGTTTTAAATTAATAGTTAAATACATCCCTTTTTTGGAATTATCCTCTACAACACGACGACTTAAAGTTAAAATTATTGGTCCGGATACTCCAAAATGAGTAAAAAGCATCTCACCAAATTCCTTCGCCAATAACTTTTTTTCTTTCCAAAGTGTAACTTCAATATTTTTCAAGGCTAACCCTTGCAGCTCTTTAACCCAATCATCCATAATATTCAACGGTACAAGAGCTGGTCTAGGTGTAATTACAGTATGTCCTATTTCAGTAGCCCATTTATACCCATCACCCGTTGACCCTGTTGCAGAATACGATTTACCGCCTGTTGCAACAATCACAGCAGAACATTCCACAAATTTATTTGCAGTTCTTACTCCTTTAATTGCTCCCTCTTCTTGTACAATTTCCACTACTTCTTCATTCCTTATTTCAGCTGCACCTGCTTGAACATAACTAGTTAAAGCAGTTACAATATCTTGAGCTTTATCTGATACGGGAAAAATTCTCTCTCCCCTCTCAACTTTTAGTTCTACTCCATATTTATTAAGCAATATTTTTAAATCATTATTAAAAAATTTATTAAAAGAACTGTATAGAAAACGTCCTTTACCATTATAATTTTTCATAAATGTTTCAATATCTCCATCATTGGTAACATTACAGCGTCCTTTACCGGAAATAAGAACTTTCCTACCTAATACTTTGTTTTTCTCAAATAATATTGCCTTTAACCCTAATTCTCCAACTCTACCTGCTGCAATCAACCCTGCAGCTCCTCCACCAATTATTGCCACTTGTTGCAAAGACATTTTTTACCCTCCTAATATTATCTACATTACTTTAACGTTTCACTTTAATATTATGTCATAATTATTATATTATCTGCACCTCTAAAAGAAAAGTTAAATATAATAACTTAAAGTATTGAACGTATTGGAGGAAACAAAATGAATAATCAAAAAGACAAACTTTTAGATGAGCTTCGTTTTTGGCTACCTATTATGAAAGAACATGCTGTTTTTATAGGAATAGGTCTTCCTTGTGATGAAAGTAAATTAATTAAAAAAGCTCAAGACTATGAAAATAGTTACGATTCCCTTATTAAAAAAGTAAAATGTCCTAATGAGCAAAGCTTAGATACAATTGCCGAGGAAGCATTAAATTTAAATCTTGAATTCATCCAGTATTTAACATTTGTTTTAGATAGTTTAATTGAATGTACTCTTGGTGGAAGTCTATATCCTCTACTTATAGACCATATGCGCAGAGAAGCAATTAGATTTTCAGTAAATATAATAAAACTACGTAGTAAGTCTACAATAATTCCAACAGAGGAATTAATTCAAAAGGAGTTATTCTGGTCAAAAATTATGGTAGATCACTCTGAATTTATTGCTCATTTTTTAGATCCATCAGAAGATAAATTTATTAATGATGCCCATATGTTTAGTGATGCCTTTAATAGACTGCACTGTCAAGCAGAAGACTTTGAATCTATGCTTGAAATCACTCCTCGCCCCATTCCTTCACTAATAAGATTTTCCAATGAAATGTTACAAGTAGGAGAGGATTTTAGGAGATTCAACATTGCTATCTATGAATTACTTAATAGTTGCCAAATATTAAGTATTATTCCTACGCAATTAGCAAAACACCTCTTGCAAGAAGCTGAACGTTTTCTCTTTGAAATTAAACGTGATCTCAATTCCTTAGAATATATAAAATCACCTTGCGACCTTTATTCAGCTCCTATGCCACCTGTGTTCCCTCCTTCAAATACTCCATGTCCTTCTTGTCCTTCACCCAATCCGTCAATGCCCACACCTTGTTATCCTCCTATTCAACCAATGCCACATCCGTCCTGTCCTGCCTCTTCTGTTCCCGAAGCACCCATATTAAAACCCAGCACACCGGAAACAGAAAATATATTAACTATAGATGCTAAAAAAAGTGAGATTGAGTTAATTGTTCCTGCGCAACCTATAGTTCGCCCAAAAAAGAATTTTTTTCAACCAAATACATCTCAAATAAAGATAAATTTCAAATAAATCTTAAATAAAACTTTAATTTTTGCTTTATAATATATCTACAGAAAACTGTTTT
>JAQUGH010000145.1 GCA_028684195.1 Clostridia bacterium
GACGATAAGCACTTCCAGTTTACCGACTCCTTGTTCAGGATAAACTGTCACTTTTGTGGTATCTGTTGCTGTATTTCCTGCCGGGTCTGTCACTGTCAGTGTTACTGTGTATATTCCTTCTGCTGTGTAGATATGGGTTGGTTTCATTATGTTTGAGGCTGTGGAATCATCTCCAAAATCCCAGTGGTAGGTGGCGATTCTGTCATTGTCTTTAGATGCTGACCCATCGAAGGCGACTTCCATCCCAATTATCGCCGTATATTCGTCACCTGCTTCAACTGTTGGTACGTAGGTGTCTTCGTATGTAGGTCGAATACTTATTACTTCGCCTGTTGCTTCATTACCATATATGTCTACTGCCTGTACCTTGTAATAGTAGTTTAGGGCAGGAGATAGTTGTTCGTCTGTATATGATGTTTGTTTTGTTTGGTTTATTCTTCTGTAGGTATCTTCTGAACTTGTTTTTCTGTAGATTCTGTATCCTGCTAGGTCGTCTTCGGGGCTTGCTGTCCAAGTTAGTTGTACTTTCCAGCCTCCCGGTATTGCTGTTACGTTAGGCACACTTGGAGGATCAAGATTGAGTTGATAAGCTTTGATAAACGACTCGCTTTCATTTCCTTCAGTGTCAATTGCTTTTACAGATATTCTGTAGCTTCCATCTGTAAGACCTTCTGTATTCCATGAGAATATTACTACTTCACTATAGCTGTCCACATTCTTATTTTCTATTAATGTCCATTCATCTGTTGCATTTCCGTCTTTTTTGTAATACATGTTAATTTGCGCCAACTTATAGTTGTCTGAGGCTAATACACTGAATTTGGGGTTTGCTGCCAGCATTTGTCCTTCATTTGGCGATATGCTTAATACCTCCGGTGCTTCGGTATCTTCTGTAAATGTCCCAATTACAGGGTTTGCTTGCTGTCCTATGTTTCCTGCTATATCCACAGCAGCTACTTTGTAGTAGTATGTTGTGCTAGGTTGTATATCCCTGTCAATGTATGATATATATGTATGCTTTTCTGCCAGTACGGTATATGGTCCTGCTTCGTTTTCTGCTTTATATATTTTGTAGTATGAAAGGTCTACTTCTTCATTTTGATCCCATTTGATTGTGATACTTCCTGCCGTTGATTCTACTGCTATATTTGCCGGAGCAACAGGTGCTGTATGGTCTATTAGGTATTCCACAAAGGGTGCTGTTTCACTTGTACTGCTTTTGTTACCTGCTGTATCCTCTGCAATTCCTCTGATGTAGCATGATCCTTCCTGCATATTCGTTATATCTAGGGTGTATGCTACTGTAGCTACAGCTTGTGTTCCGTCTTTTGTTATTGTTGTTATGTCTGTCCAATCTGTTTTGTTTGTTGATTGCTGTATGGTGATGTTTGCTATGCTAACATTGTCACTTGCGGTTATTGTTAATGGTATTTGTGTTGCAAATCTTCCCGGTCTTGGTCGTTGGGATGTTATTACTGGTGCTGTTGTGTCTGATATTGTTGTTATTTCTATTTCGTCGGATATTGTCCCTCTGTTCCCTCTTATGTCATATGCAACTACTCTGAACCAATATGTTGTGTTAGGCTTCAAGCTTCCAACATTCATGCCCAGTACGTTATTGACTGTACCAATACTGGAATATATCCCCTCAACTGTATCTTTGCGTTCCACTTGGAAGTATGAGAAGTCTTGATCAGGTACATCATTCCATTTAAGAAGTACACTGGATGCTTTAGGTGTTCCTGTTAATCCTGTTACTTTGTCAGGACCCTGGTTGTCAACAATATATGTCCTTTCTACACTGCCATCGCTTATGTTTCCTGCACTGTCTATGGCAATAGCTCGCACTTTTACTTCTCCGGTTAAAGGTGCAGTATCCCACTGGAAGGTTACATTATTTGTTGTATTGATTGTAGCTATATCGTTCCAGGTGTCTTCTGTAATTGAGTATTGAAGCTTTATTGCTGAAAGCTTTAGGTTATCTTCTGCTCTTACAGTTATTCGAGCGTGTGCCCCTATGATGGAATCGTTTATAGGTTCTATTCCTAATACCACTGGCGGTATTGTGTCATCCAATGCTGTAACAGTAGCTATATTGGAAGCTTCGCTTTCTTGTCCGAAATTATCTATTGCTGTTACTTTATAACAATAGGTCTGACCTGTTTCAACTATTTTATCAGTGTAGAGAATATTGGTTTTCCCGTTAATTTGTTTTAATAGAATATATGATCCTTCTTCACTAAAGGAACGATATATCTTGTATGAACCTACATCTGCATCAGCAGGTGCTTTCCATGATAGGTCTATCGAACCGGCACTAGGTAGGGCTGTCATATTTTGAGGTGCCACTGGAGCCTTTCTGTCAAAAAGATATGTTACTGTCATTTCGTCTTTATCATTGGTTTTGTCATACACTGTATATTTTACAAAGTACGATTCATTTGTTCCTGCTGTAATTTCCTGCAAATTCCAGTTACATCTATGGTATATTTCTGTACCACTTTCGTAAGGTCCATATGTTGTAATATTTGCCGGTATCCAATTGTTTTCATCGGTTGAATAGGCGATTTCCACTCGGGAGCCGTCTTTATTCTTGCTATTAGCAAAGTATACATATACATTGTAGCTTGTACCGCCTATGGTACTGCCGTTCTGAGGCACAACCCTTGTTATACACGGTATCATTGGTATCGCTTGTAGCTCACTGCTTTGTGCTGATATATTGTTTGCGGCATCATAAGCCTCTACCTTGTATGTATATGTTGTATTGGCTATTAAACCTTCATCTGTATATGAAGCTGTGCTTGTCGTTCCAACTTTATCGCCATCCCGATAAATTGTATACCCGGTAACGCTTACATTATCTATTGAAGGTTTCCATACTATAGTAATGCTTTTCCCTGTTGCTGAACCTACTGCTAAATTTGTAGGTATTGTTGGTGCTTCGGTATCAATAACCGTATCAGCGGTAATTGTATTACTTATCTCTGATATATTACTCGACGCATCGTATGCTTTAACGTAGTAACTATAGGTTGTATTGGGTAAAAGTCCCGAATCTGTGTAGCTTGTTAATGTTGCTGTTAGTGTTTTTGTTTTGACATCATCCCTGTATAGTTCATAACCTGCAACCTCAATATTATCTGTTGACTCACTCCAATTCAAAGTAACTGATGTTGTTGTTTTTGAGACAAGAGTTAATACAGGTGTACTTGGTGCTTGGTTATCAAATACTACTGAATTACTTGCTTCCGATAAATTATTAGAGGCATCATAAGCCTTTACAGTATATGTATAGGTATTTGGAGACAATTCGATATCAGTATAGCTTGTACCGTTTGCACTTCCTACTTTTTCACCGTTTCTGTATATTGCGTATCCCGTTACTTTGACATTGTCATTCGATCCTGTCCATGTTAAGGAAACTGAATCCTCAGTTTTAGAAGTAATGGCAAGCTGTTGTGGAGTACTTGGTACAATTGTGTCCAAGTCGGTTGTTACGCTTATTGAATTACTTTCATCTGATTGATTCCGCACTATATCATAGGCTTTTACTGTATAAACATAAGTTTGATTTGGTATTAATCCTGTATCAATGTAATTTGTGGTTGTTGTTGATCCTGCTCTGACGCCATCTCTATAGACGTCATAACCTGTTACACCTACATTATCTGTTGATTCTTTCCAACTCAAAGTAACGGTAGCAGCTGTTTTTGCTGTACATAACAATTCGGTTGGTGCGGAAGGAGCAATCTCATCTCTCGGTTCTTCAATTAATGTATTCCATAAAGGAGTTCTGCTAAATATATATCCGCTATTTATTGGCTTGGTGACAGCCAATATATTAAACTTCGATTCTGTACTATTGAATGTTACGTTTTGTAATCCGGCACCACTTAAAATGGTTTTATGGGTTCCTGTGGCTAGGAAGTTTTTATATCCATAATAATCATAATACTTCTCAATGAAGTCTCCCTTCACTTCTAAGGTTCCTGCTGTTAAACAACTCTCATGGCTATAATATGCTACAGTTATGAAATTACCTCCCACCTGCACATAATCCGCATCTTTTACCATTTTTAAATAACCACTACTATAGCTGTATGTTTTGGTTCCATCAGAATCCTTACTCTCTCTTTGTAGCCTATAATCACCATTAACATTCAATTGTCCTTCATTTATGTTCAGCGTTCCACTTGCTTGAATAAAGCTACCTTCGACCGTTAGCTTATTGCCATTCAAATTTAATGTTCCACTATTTAAGTACAAATTACCACCTATAGTCAAGTCTTTTTGCAGTTCTCTATCTCCATCTAACCCTAAATCATAATTCCAACTGTCCAAGTTGATAACCGCACTTGACACTAATGTAATATTCTCTCCGTTAATGATACGTGTTGTGGATTCTTTTAGCTCTTTAATCACAAATGCTTTTGTAACAAATTTTACTCCAGAAGCTGAGCTATTGGTTATTTCTAGTGTATTAAAGCACGAATACCTACTATTGGGACTATCAAAATAAATTGTCTGCAAGGTTGACCCACTTAACAACATTTTATGTGTCCCACTTGTTCTGAAATTATTATAGGAACTATATTTTTTCTGGGTAAAATCCCCTTTTACTTCGATAGTTCCTGCTGAAAGTAACTTATTATGACTATATTGTGACTGGGTTATGAAATCGCCACCCACTTTTACGTAATCTGCCTCATTTATCATCTTTAGATAACCATTACTACATTCATAGGTAACTCTACCATAATTATCTTTTTTAGCTGTTTGTAGCTTGTAGTCTCCTGTTATCTCTAGCTGCCCTCCGTTTATAAAGATGGTTCCAGCAGATTGAATCAAGCTACCATTAACTGTAAGCTTATGTCCATTTAGATCAAGTGTATTTCCACCAAAATATAAGTCACCACTGTACGTTTCATCCTCGGTTAATTTCCAGCCTAATATTTCAGAGTTAGGAAAGGTCACTACACACCCATTACTTATGAAAGTGGTTACATTAGGAGAAGATATGAATTT
>JAQUGH010000146.1 GCA_028684195.1 Clostridia bacterium
GGTTTGCCTTCCCGCATTTCTGTGTAAAAGCCACCTGCATTAATACCAAGAATTGCACCGGTTCTCTTAACAGCTTCTAAAGTAGTCTCTTTTTCACCCAACTTATCCTTAGCCAATATAACCTTAGCAACAGTGGGATTAAGCAACTTCACCTTAGCTATATAACCCCGATAATCTAATTCATCCAACTTAAATACCTTTACCTCAACCCTTTTCGATTTATGCATTCTTACCGGCGAACCCAACATCGTTAAAATACGATCTTCATAAATCTGATCAGACATTTTTTTATGTTCTGAAGCTTGTCCAGTTAAACCACTCAACGTTTGCTCTTGTTCCTCATACCCGGATTTTTGCACATCCACTTGAGCTTTTATTGCTCCAAATTTTCCCTCCATGTCACAAAAGCTTTCCTCTATAGAATCTATAGAGGCAGTTACATTTTTAGTGGGCAATAATAAATGATCAGTGCTAACATCCAAGCCACTTACCGCAATACACAAACCAATAAATGGTGCTATTAACAATACCAGAAAAAATTTAACGCTTTGCATTTGGTGCCTCCTTCAAAATTTTAAGGCTTTTTTCTAAATTTTTAAGTTGTCCATCTAAAAGCTCTATCTTTTTATTCAATTGTTCCTGAATACTTCCTGAAGAGGAAAGTGTTTCGTCCGTGCTACTAAATGACATCTTCAATTCTTCCATTTCATTTTTTAAATTATCCAATCTTCCGTTTATTTGTTCAACATTCATAGCATTAGTCTGCTGAATATTATTTATTGTTTTATCAAAATAATTCTTGGAATAATAATAGCCTTCATATACAATTCCGCCCCATATAAGAATAAACAAGATCCCATATATTAAGCCTCCCCATCTAACAGGCTTTTTCTTACGTCTACCCTCATTATTTTGTTCATGCTTTTCTTTTAATAAATCTGCTTCATTATTCAACTTAGACACTCCTTCCTTATAATATTACTAATATACTATTACTAAATGTAAGTTCTATATGTTTATATAATTTCCTCCAATAATTAAGTTTCCAATTGCTTTCAACTATCTAAAAAGCATCTTTAATAAGCTCTATCTGTTGTATCTTATTTTGCTTATCAAAAAGAATTCCAATCACATCAAACCGACAAATTTCACTCAAGCAATCATTCCTTTTAAGATAATAAGTTGCTAGCTTTCTTAACTTTCTTTGTTTAAGCCAATTCACAGTTTCTTGAGGCAAACCATAATTACAATTTTGTTTGCTTCTAACCTCAACAAATACCAAGGTATCATTTTCTTCTGCTATAATATCAATTTCGCCAAAAGAGCAACGAAAATTTCTTTCCCTAATTCTATAACCACGTTCAACTATGTACTCAGTTGCAAAATTTTCTGCTATCCTCCCCAAGGCAATTCTATCCATCTGTTTCACCCCCTTTTTTGAACGATAGTTGAACGATTGTTAGTTGGTCAGTTGGTCAGTTGGTCAGTTGGTCAGTTGGTCAGTTGGTCAGTTGGTCAGGAAACCATTGTTCAACTATTGTTTAACTATTGTTTAACTATCGTTTAACCGTTGTTGAGCTATCGTTCCCCTTTAGAAAGGTTTTTCTGTGAATAGGTGCATGTCCATAAGCTTTTAGTGCTAAGATATGTTGGTTTGTTCCATAACCTTTATTTTCTTTAAAACCATACTTAGGATAAAATTTATCCATAATATTCATTATTCTATCTCTATATGTTTTAGCAATTACTGAAGCCGCCGCAATAGATGCACAAAGACTGTCCCCATGAATTATACCTTCTTGAGGTAAATCAACATCTATTTTCATTGCATCAATTATAAGGTAATCAGGCTTTACAAGCATCCTCTTAACTGCTTTTAGCATAGCTAATCTAGTAGCCTGATATATATTTAATCTATCTATTTCTTTGTGATTTACAAGACCAACTGCCCAAGCAATTGCTTCTTTTTTAATCTTTTCTTCTAATTGTTCTCTTACTTTAGAAGAGAGCTTTTTAGAATCATTTAAACCCGGAAGAATACAATCATCAGGAAGTATAACACAAGCTGCTACAACAGGTCCTGCTAAAGGTCCCCGCCCTGCTTCGTCTATTCCTCCCACATACTTGTACCCCATTTTCTTTAATTTACATTCTTTTTCCCCTAGTATTTTTAATCTATTTAACTCATTTTTTTTCTTTATTATTTCATTTTCCCTTTTTAGAACAAGCTTTTTAACACCTTTTCTCTCATCAACTTGCAACTTATGTATTAATTGAGGAATCATCTCATCCGAAGTATCATTTATTAATTTTTTAATCTCATTTATCGAATTTTTTTTATAATTATTCATCTTGTTTATCTCACCATCAAATATTTCCCCGCTTACAGAATTTCACTAAACCGGAACTTCATCCATAGTGACCTTACCTAGCTTCCCTGCACGATATTCTGCCAGAAAAATATTTGCCCCTCTTTCTAAATCTGACTTCCCACCACCCATAATAAAGCCCCTTCTTTGACATATATTCTCTAGAACATTTCGAGAATCATCTTCTTCAACCTTGTACCGCTCCGTAATTCTACCAGGCTTATTTTTTATCAAAAAATTCAAGAGACATAGCGTTAATTCCAAAGAATCATAGACCTCCCATTTTATTGCACCCGTTACAGCCAGTTTCATGCCTACTACAGGATCTTCAAATTTAGGCCACAATATTCCAGGCATATCTAACAGATCAATATCTCCCTCTAACCGCACCCACTGTTTTCCTCTAGTTACTCCCGGTTTATTCCCTGTCCCTGTTACGCTTCTACCTATCAAGTTATTAATAAGAGTAGATTTACCCACATTGGGTATCCCTAAAATCATCAATTTTACCACTTCGTTTTTTATACCTTTTCTTACACGACGCTCTAGCTCATCACTGGCTTGATTTCTTATGATTTTCAATAATTTCTTTTTCTCATTACGTCCTATATTTTTAGCTGAATTAAATGGTAATACCACTATCCCCTGTTGTTTATAGTACTCCACCCATCTTTTTGTGTACTCTTCCTCCGCCATATCAGCCTTATTTAGAACTAATACGGTAGGCTTATTTCCGACAATTTCATTAATAAGAGGATTTCTGCTACTAACAGGAAGCCTAGCATCTACTAATTCCATTACAACATCTACTAACTTTAAATTTTCATTTATAAGCCGTTTCGTTTTTGCCATATGCCCCGGAAACCACTGTACCATATAAAAATCAACTCCTAAAAAATTCTACCCCTACTATCAAGTGGCCAATATCTATAAGACACCTTACCAACTATGTATTTTTCATCAAGGAATCCCCACACACGACTATCCTCACTATCAGCCCTACTATCACCTAGAACAAAATATTGATTGTCTGGTACGGTTACCATACTATAATCACAATACTCTTTGGGAATAACATATGCTTCTGAAATCATTATACCATTTATATATACCCTACTATTTTTTATTTCAACTTTTTCTCCAGGAAGACCTATTATTCTCTTTACAAAAAATTTACTGATATCTTTTGGATATTTAAATACTATAACTTCCCCTCTAACAGGGTTTCTATTCCAATAACTACATTTAGAAGCAATTATTATATCCCCTATTTTAAGTGTCGGCTTCATAGAACCCGACGGAATCCAAAAGCTTTGAAATAGAAAGGTGTTCATCAATGTTAGCATAACTATTACTAAAAGAAATAAACGTAATGCTTTTTCTAAAGAAATACATTTTACTTTTTTTACTTTCTCCATTTTTCAACCATCCATATTCATATAGTTTACTAAAAAATATATATTAAAGGGACTGATTAATTCAGCCCCTTAATATATTACACTCTTTTTTTAATTCTAGCAGCCTTACCAGATAATTTACGTAAATAATAAAGCTTCGCTCTCCGAACTTTTCCCTTAGATACTACTTCAATCTTTTCAACTCTAGGCATATGAACAGGAAAACAACGTTCTACCCCTACCCCATAGGCAACTCGACGGACAGTGAATGTCTCATTCAAGCCACTACCTCTTCTTTTTATAACTACTCCTTGAAAAGACTGTACTCTTTCTCTAGTTCCTTCTACAATCTTAACATCAACACGCACTGTATCACCAGGTCTAAAATCGGGAATATCATTGCGTAATTGCTCAGTTTCAACTGATTTTAATAAATCCAAAATGTTCCCTCCCTCCACCTAGATGTTCTTATCTTGCCAAAAGCCAAGATAGCGGACCATCCGTATTAATAGATAAACAACAATCTTACGCATTATATCATAACTTGCAACATATAATCAACTTATTTCCACCATTTTTCACCTAAAAGTCTATCATGTATTATTGATACAGCACTCCGCACAGACAAATGATTATAGCTGCCTCGACCATATATAGGTTCTAAAATATAATCTGCGTTTTCCATTGTTTCCTTTGTCATTCCCCAACCAGTTCCAAAAAGCAACAGAAAACAGCGATCCGCATCCGTTTCAATAATCTTTCTCATTTCAATATAACTTACTGTTGTCGAATGAACTTTAGCATCAGTAACAATAGTATATAAATCAGTATTATATTTTAACTTAATTTCATTTTGAACATCTTCTATGGATTTTTTTACATCTACTCTTTCTAAAGCTTCTTTACGATCTGGATTATATAGTGCTCCATATCCCTTTTGCCAATAGTCAACCATTTCCTGTACAAACATATATTGATTTTCCAAAGGATGAATAATAAAATATTTTTCCACATCGTAAGTAGCAACACATCTTGCAATATCATGTATATCTAAATTTGTGACAGACGTTGTGATTATTTCCTTGTTCTTGTTGTAGATAGGAGAATGAACCAACCCAACAAATATGTGCTTACTCATTTCAATTTACTTCTCCTCTTTAATAATTTGAGAAAGTAATTCTTTATCCTCATCAGAAAGATATATAGTTTTTATTATATCCTTCCTCCTTTTCATTGTTCTCCTTAGTGACTCCTT
>JAQUGH010000023.1 GCA_028684195.1 Clostridia bacterium
CAAATGGGCTCTATGGTAAATACACTGGTGGGAGCAGTCTTTGGTGTAGGCGTCGGAGCCGCCGTATTTAAAGCAATAAGAAAGGTAGCCCCCAAATTTGTCAAGTCAATTAGCAAGCTTGCTAAGATGGTTGATAAGGATAAGCTGTTGAAGAAGTTACCTGGAGGAATGGGTAAAGCTATACAAATCAATATAACTGGAAAGATTCAAGGACAAATGACTAAAAGAGGATGGACTAAAAAAAGTATAACCAAGACAATAGAAAAACCATTTACAACTAGAGAAGCACTAAACAAAGCTACCGGTAATAAAGCAACGGCTTATTATACTAGCGATGGTTATTATGTTGTTAAAGACAATATCACTGGTGATGTAGTGCAAATTAGTAAGGTAGGGGATGCAAATTGGGTTCCCGATTCCACAATAGTAAACCCATATAATCCCAATAAATGAATGGGGTGGATTTGAAATGAAAACTCTTGAAGATGAATTTTCAAACGTTGCGATAATGCATCTAGATATGAATATGTACTATCCCAAAGACGCATTGCTCCTAATTAGAAGGTGTAAGGAATTAAACAAAAAAATTCTAGGTATTGATGCATTCATTGTTGATGGTGAAAAAATACAGCCATCACTGGAACATAGTATTGATTTTTCAATCAAAAAGTCACAGAATGAATACGGATTTTGGGAAGAAGCTGAAAATTTTATTAAACAAATAACAAATGACAAATATGTGTTTGAAATAGTTTTCAAAACCTAATGGAAGTTTATGAAATGAAAAATTGGCTCTGATACAGTAATTCTTAACAAAATACATTTGCCCCAAAATGACCATCTACTGTAGCAATAATCCTTTGACCTACATCGACCCCTTGGGGTTGATGAGCATAAGACAATTCAAAAATCAATTTGCTACTGGATTCATGGATGGCATAGTAGGTTTAAGTGATATTTAATTTAACCAAAAAGAAGTTCTAAAGCTTAATTTGCTTTAGAACTTCCCTTTTGTTTATGTATTTGTATTCATCATTCCTCTGTAACTACTACAGTAAGCGATGAATCTATTCTAATAATATTATATGGATAAGTAATTACCTGTATTACCATAGATCCAGACTCAGGTTTTATCTCTTTATAGATAACAAATATTTTATCATCTACATTTTCAACTTTTTTTATTTCAATATCATATCCACCTGTACGTCTTTCTCCTAACCCAATATAAACATACTGGCTTTCTTTTTCGCCCTTTATCACCACCACTTTCTTCTCTTTTTTGTTAATCTTATCCGCTTTCTTCTTCACACAGCTAGAAAGTTGATGATATTCTACCGTACTATACTTTATCTCATTCACATTATTCCCCCTATCTACCTACACTGGTAAACACCCAAGCCTTTTCTCATAATAGCACATTATTCTTCTACTATAGGAGAAATGCTTTTTAAAATTTATTTACAATTACACTTCCTTCGCTAACAATGTTAATTTTACACTTACCTTCGCCCACTATTATTTTGCCGGTTGTTTCTTGATGTATACTATTTGTATTTGCATTCCCATTTTCATCCTCTACATCACTAAGAGTGCCAACGGCATCCCAATCAACATTACCTTCAAGTCGTCCCTCATAATTCACATAGGCCGTTATAGCAAAATCTCCATTCTCTGGAACCTTTAATTCCGTTGTTCCTCCGCTCTCAATAGATATTTGATTTTTTAGCCCATCTGCATAAACCTCTAATGAATTAGCATTTATTATCTCTATTCCACGATCTCCTGGAATAATCACTGTAAATTCTTCAATCGTTGCTTCATTAGCTAAACCGTTCCCCGATAAAACACTATTAAATGACAAATATAAGGTATTCCCCACTTTTCGCTTAACTGCCATCTTAGAAAATATTGATTTTTCTGCTGATTCTCTGCTATCGGCAGTTACATAAGCCTCTCCATATACCGTTATTGTATCTTCCGTACCCCCTCGGAGATTAACATGACTTCTAGCCGGTGAATCAACTACAATTCTTTCTATATCTGCATCAATAAGTATTTCTTCCGTGGGAGTTTGTAGCATATATGTTTGTGCCGTCATCATTGAAGTTACTTGAGGAATTATCCCAACCTGAACAACACCATAAATTCCAATTCCAACTATTACAATTAAGAAAATAATAAAAATGCTAAATATATCGTATTTTATCTTAGGATTTTCCTCCTTAGATCTATATGAATACCAAAGAACTTCAATTCCTAGCATAAAGAAAAGCACTGGCCACCAATTTATTAAAATTCCTAATGCCTCCTTACTATTTATTTGAGCATAAACCAAACATATGCCTAAAATAACTAACAATATTCCCATTGAAATAGTGCCAACCCTACGCTTCTTCATTCTTCTACCTCCTCTCTCTCCGCTTCAACTTCAATTTCTTTACTGCCCATTAATAACTTAATCCCTCCGCCAATGAGAATCAGAGCAACAATCCCTGTTTGAATACAATTTCGAATTTGATAATTTATAAGAGGAGATATTATTCTTTCAAAAATAGTAAAACATCCCAGTATGATTAGTCCCCATCCCGTCCATTTAGAATGATTACTAATCCAAGATAATATCTGAATTTCATCCTCCTCTTTTACCGTTTCTTCCTCTTCTATTCGATGAAAAGCATCAAAAAAGCTATAAAACCAAATAACAGGAAGAATGAAAATAAGCAAACTCATGTGTAACCAATCCATTAAAAATGTTGAGAAAAAGAATATAGTCATCAATTGAAGTCCTCGATTCTGGAAGCCCAAGTACATATGACCAGCACCCGGAATTAGAGAAAAAGCCACAGTAATAAGTTTTTTATTAGTAAATCCCAGTCCCAAAATATTTTGATTTTCTAAACTTTCTATAGATACATCCGCATTATTATTAAGATTTTGCTCACTAAGTTTATCAATTGAAGATATAGCATCTATCATTGATATAAACCAAATTAAGGGCAAAACAAAGATCAAACTAATTGCAGGATCACTATCACGCAGAAGAAAGCATATCCCTAACGTCCCAAAAATACTTCCCAAAAATAGCATGAAAAAGATCAATGCTCTTTGCTTAAAACCAACGTAAAAATGACTAAGTCCAGGTAAAAAAGATAACATAAACACTAAAAACTTACTTTTCTTCTTCACAAATAAACCTCCCTTTATTTTATATTACTCTTTCATTTTTTACTTGCCAACTTTCAAACCTTCCAACTAATTTTCATACTAGATATTATTGAGTTATAAAATTATAAAAGCCTGACCCCATTCCCCAACTACCTATTTCCTTTCCTCAAATTCTTCTATCCACAGCGCCGCTTTGTCTACTGCTCTTTTTGAAAAATCTAGATTAAATCCACGACCATTTTCTACCAATGGTTGCTCTACCAAAGCTACAATCTTAGGAACTGAATCAACAAAGGATTGAAAAAATCCTACGTTTACAAATAATAACGTTATTATTGCAGCTCCAACATAGTAAGAAATAATATTTTTTCTTCTTTCTCTTTTTAAGTTACTTTTAATTTCCTTTTTCCTTCTAATTTCTTTTTCTACATTCCAAACAACCCTCTCGGTAAATTCAGGAGAAAGAAAGCTTTTTGCAGTATCCATTTCTTCAAAAGATACGAGGGAAAGATATTTATCCATACATATATCACAGCAATATAAATGATTTTCTATAACAGTATTTTCTTCTTCATCAAACAAACTGTTTTTGTAACGCTGCAAATCTATTTCTTTAATATGTTCCATGCTAATCACTCTCCCCCCATCTCTGCCGAAATAATATTCTAGCCCGGTAAAGTCTGGATTCTACCGTTTTTATAGCAACTCCCTCTTCCGTAGCTATTTGTTGATAGTTTTTTTCTTCAAAATAATATTTCATCATTACTTCTCTATAAACATCGGGAAGATGACAACATATTTCCCTAACTCTCTTTCCCTTTTCTTTATCAATCAATAATTCCTCTGGATTCTCAGGCTGTCTGTCTTCTTCCGCACAAGCAATATAACATTCCTTCAATGGCTCTTCCCGTAAATAATTTTTAGTTTTTCGTCGTTGGTCTATCGCTTTGGTTACAGCTATTTTACCTATCCAAGCCTTAAAATTTTGAAATCTATACTGCGGAAGGGAGCAATAAACTTGTAAAAAAACTTCTTGAGCAATATTTTCGGCTAACTCTTTTTCTTTAACAAAATTTAATATTATAGCAAAAACATAAGCCTTATACGTTTCTACCATATCTCTAAAAGCATCTTGATTTCCAGCAAGAGATTTCTGGATTAGCTCTTCAATCGAAGCCATAGCTCCCCTCCTTTCCTTCCCTTTATATAGACGTACCTAATATACTTTACCCCTGCATTATTTAAAAAAAATATTGTACACCATAATTATAGTGTACAATGCACAAAAAAACCGCAGGGACAGGTACCTTGATTTCCCAAGGGGAAATCAAGGTACCTGTCCCTGCGGTTTCCCTTATTTTGTTTATTTGTTATTGCAACACAGCCCTGAATTAAGACATTTTACCGCTTTATCATACATCTCTCTATCAATAACGAACTGCATATTTACCTGCCTTAGTGATTGAGATACACAGTGAACATTTATCTCGTTCCCAGCCAAAATATTTGCAACTTTTGCTAAAACGCCCGGTTGTGCTATGTTCGATCCTATCATACACACAATCGCAACTTTATCTATTGTTACAGCCTCAAAAATATTGTTAAGCTCATCAACTAAGACCTCGCTTATTAAATCCTCCCAAATAACCACAGAAATACTGTTGGCATTAGTAGTTTTCATAATATAGCTTATATCGTGTTTTTCAAATATCTTCATCAACTTTAAGTCAAACCCCACTTGACCAACCATTGATGAATCGTATATTTCAACTACAACAACCTTCTCTGAACCAGTAATCATTTCAATTTTTGATTCTTTACCAACGTAATCCTTGGTAATAAGTGTCCCTGGATGCAATGGTTCAAAGGTATTTTTAATTCGCAAATTAATATTCGCCCTTTCTAGCGGTTTGGAAGCTTTGGGGTGAAGTGCTTCCATGCCCACATCCGCTAGTTGATCAGCTACATCATAATTTGTATTCCCTACAACAACAGTATTTTCTAATCCCACTACATTCGGATCCGCAGAAGACAAGTGGAATTCCTTGTGAATAATCGCTTCATCAGCTTTAAGAAGTACAGCTATTTTAGAAAAAGTAATTTCTGAATATCCTCTATCAAATTCTCTCATTATCCCTTCTGTCCCTCTTGTATAACCTGTGGCAACCACAATATTGTTCTTATAATCAACATCACTAAAACATTTTTTTATTCTCTCATCAATAGTTAGATTACATGGATCATGAAATCCTGTTAAATCCACTAGTTCAGCCCTTATTTTATTGTTGTTCAATATATTTACCATATTGTATGCAGAATTCGCTTCCCCTATTGATGCTAATAATTCTCTTGCCGCCAAAAAGATATCATTTTCATTTACATATCCTGAAGATATTACTTTGGACATACTTTTGAGATAAATTTTTGTTTGATTTATTCTTTCAATAATAAACTCATTCGCTTCTTTTAAATTTAATCCCTCACTAACATATGATTCGTTTAACTTTTTTAATTTTTCAAGTAGCTCGCTAATACTCGCTTCATAATTTTGCTGTAAAACAAAGCGGCTATAAATACCTGGTTCTTTGGTCTTTTTGTCTTCTAACAATATATTTGTAACGCCACCGTATGCCGATACAACAAATACTCGCCCATATCTAAATTCTTTCTCATTCGGGAAATGTACTATATTCTGTAATACATCTTTGAATTTAGTCATTGATGTTCCACCAATTTTTTCTACTGTAAGCATACTCCACCTACCCCTTTAAATATACTCAACCCTGATAGATATAAAGTGAAGACTCGCTATTCGGATAACACAAACCCTTTAACATATCTATCCTTTGATTTTTTCTCTATATTATAACACAGCCAGCATTGAAATTAAATTAGTTTTTACCTAATTTCGTAAATTTGACAATTATTGTAGGAAAGAAGATTATCTCATAATTTTTACTATGTGAGACAACCTTCTTTCCGTAGTATGTTTTCTTATTTTCTTTTTAGTATTTTCTACCTACATAGTGAGTATGCAGCAACTCATGTGATTTATGACCAAGCGGTTTTTCTAAGAATTCTTCATAAAGCTTGTTCACAGCTGGATTTTCATGAGATTTTCTTAATTTCAAACTACTATCAATATTATATAATCCCTCTAATCGTTTTTCCCTTATAGCATTAGTCGTTCCAAATGGCTGACCTCCACCGCTCAAACAACCACCCGGGCAAGCCATAATTTCAATAAAGTGATAATCACATTCGCCCGCCTTGATTTTTTCAAGAATTTCTTTGGCGTTCTTCAAGCTACTGGCAATCGCAATTTTAACTTTTGTTCCCGCCAAATCAACTTCCGCTTCCTTTATTCCCTTTAAACCTCTTACCATCTTTAAATCAACATTTTCTAATTTCTGACCAGTAACTACTTCGTAAACAGTTCTTAAGGCTGCCTCCATAACTCCACCGGTTGCCCCGAAGATAACAGCTGCTCCTGTTGAAGTACCAAGTGGATCATCATATTCCTCATCATGAAGTGCTCCCATATCAAGTCCTGCCTGTTTGATCATTCTAGCTAACTCCCGAGTAGTTAAAACAACATCCACATCCTGATAACCACTACTTCTCATTTCTGGACGTGTACACTCATATTTCTTTGCGGTACAAGGCATAATCGAAACAACAAATATTTTATCAGGAGATATTCCTGCTTTTTCTGCATAATAAGTTTTAGCAACAGCACCAAACATTTGCTGTGGTGATTTACAACTAGATACATGAGGAAGAAGCTCTGGATAAAACTTCTCTATGTAGTTAATCCAACCCGGACTACAAGAAGTCATCATTGGTAAAACTCCTCCTTCTGTGATGCGCTGAAGAAGTTCGTTCCCTTCCTCCAAGATGGTAAGGTCTGCCGTAAAGTTTGTATCAAATACTTTATCGAAACCTAGACGCTTCAAAGCAGCTACCATTTTACCAGTTCCTATACTTCCTGCCTGCATATCAAATTCTTCTCCAATTGCAACTCTTACCGCCGGAGCTGTTTGAACAACTACATGAATGTCCGGATTGTCCAAGGCTTCCCAAACCCTATCTGTATCATCCTTCTCCGTTATCGCACCCACAGGACAAACGGTTATACACTGTCCGCAATACACGCAAGGAGAATCAGCCAATGATTCATTAAATGCTGTCGATATTTTAAATTCTCCCGACCTAAAAGATGTATTAATTGCTGCTACTTGTTGTACTTCTTGGCATACCTCAACGCAACGTCCACATTTAATACATTTATTCATATCCCTTACAATAGAAGGATTGCTATCCTCAATGGGTAAATCTTTCACAGTTCTCTCAAAAGGTACTTCCCTAATTTGATATTCATAAGCTAATTTTTGAAGCTCACAGTTACCATTTCGCACACATTTCAAACAGTCTTGCGGATGATCAGCAAGAATAAGTTCTATTATTGTTTTTCTTGCTTCTCTTACTGCTTTGCTGTTTGTTGTGATTTCATCTCCATCCGCCACCGGGGTATTACAGGAGGTTTTTAATCGTCTTTGCCCCTTAACTTCCACACTACAAACTCTACAGGTTGCGCCAGGCTTGAGGTCAGAATGATGACAAAGTGTAGGAATTTTAATTCCTAATTTTTTTGCAGCTTCCAATATCGTAGTACCCTCTGGTACAATTGTCTGAATACCATCAATTGTCACGGTAATATTTTTATTTATATTTACAGCATCATTCATAATTATTCCCCTCTTTCCTGTTTAGTAAAACATACTCCCGCCGGACACTTTCCTCTTAAATGTGCATCAAACTCCGAGCGAAAGTTTTTTAGGCAAGTATTAAAAGCCGTAGCAGCTGCTTGACCAAGACCACAGAAAGACGCTTTAGCCATAACATCACTTATTCTCTTTAAAAGAATATAATCACCAGACGTGGCTTCCCCTTTAGTAAATTTATCGAGTATCGCATACAACTGTTTGTTTCCTTCACGACAAGGGGTACATTTGCCACAAGATTCATGAATGAAAAATTCAGTTACATATTTTAAATAATCTATCACGCAAACCGATTCATCCATCACCACAACTGCACCTGAACCAACATTTAAACCATTTGCTCGTAAAGCTTTGTAGCAATATGTCGTATCAAGTTGAGACAATGAACCGCAGGGTCCTGACTGTCCCCCTAAATGAAAGAATTTAAGATTTTTCCCATCTTTAATTCCGCCGCCCAATTCAGAATCATAAATAATGTCACGCAAAGTAACTCCGAATGGTACTTCATATACCCCAGGATTAACAACCTGACCGGACAAGCAAACTAACTTCGTACCTCCACTTTCAGGTGTCCCATAACTAAGATATTTTTCTGCACCAATTGAGATAATGGTTGAAATATTAGCGAAAGACTCAACATTATTTACTAATGTAGGCATTCCAAAAAGTCCAACTTCTGCTAAGTGAGGTGGTTTAACCCTTGGTCTACCTGCTTTACCTTCAATCGAATTTAAAAGTGCTGAATTTTCTCCACAAACATACGCACCCGCACCAGTCATTATATGTAAATTGTAGCAGTAATCTGTTCCCAATATGTTATTCCCCAAATATCCATTTTCTACTGCATTATCTATTGCTGACTGAAAGCCCTTTTGTATTGCTTCATATTCTCCACGAATATATATATATCCGTCCTGTGAATTAAAAACATATCCCGCTATAATCATGCCTTCAATAATTCGCAAAGGATCTTTTTCTAAAAGAAGTTTATCCTTAAAAGTACCCGGCTCGCCTTCATCGGCGTTACAAACAATATATTTTGGAGACTCCTCGATATTATATAATTGTTGCCACTTGGAGCCGACAGGATATGCCGCTCCACCCCTACCAAGAAGCTTAGCATTCTTAATTTCATCAATAATTTGAGTAGGTTCCATTTTAAGAGCCTTTTTTAAACCCTCAAATCCTCCAACATTAATGTACTCTTCTACTGAATCAGGACGTATTTTCCCACAGTTAGCAGATATCAATGGCATTACTTTTGACATGTCGACACCTCCCTATAGCTGTTTAATAATTCCGTAACTTTTTCTTTAGTCAAATTTCCATATACTTTTTCTCCAATTTTTACTGCAGGTCCAATATCACAAGCACCAAAACAGGGTACATATTGAAGAGTAAACAAACCATCAGCTGTTGTTTCTCCCATTTTTATACCAAGCTCCTCTTCAAACATTTGCACAACTGCAGAACCATTCACTACATGGCAAGGTGCACTATTACATACTTCAATTACGTATTTGCCACGTGGTTCAGTAGAAAACATAGCATAAAAAGTTAAAACATCATACACTTTTGTTAATGGAATCCCTAATTCATCAGCTACAATCCTAGCCCATTCTTTGTCTACATAGTTTTTTCCTGATTCCTTCTGAATTTCCATCAGAATAGAAAGAATCTGTTCCTTCTCACCATTCTTTTTTTCAATAATCCCCAGAATTTGTTCTTTTTTTAATCCATCATTCATGTAACATTTTCACCTTTCTTTCCTTTAATTATCGCCGACTTTGTTAATAAATTAACATGCTCGGCATGATTGTTTTCATAATTTATATCATAGATGATTGAATAACGCAAGGCTAAATGCTTAGATTATTCTTAATAATTTTGTTAACACTACCATTTGTATCTTCTTTATACGAATAGCTAGTCCTCACAATTGATTGCCTTCAAACTAGTATTTTTGCAAAATCTTCTTATCTAATCATCTACCGACCTTATTATCTTTAATATCATCATAATTACCGGTTGATGAATAAGATATATTGGCAATGTATATTTACCTAACGTAATAATAACTCCCGCTTTAGCTATGTGCGAAAAACGTCTTGTTTTTTTGCAATAAATTTTTTTACCAAGTATTAATCCATATATAAACACACCGAACCATGGAATTAAGGGATAATAATCAGAAGAAATAAAATTTGCTGTAGTTATACCTAGTGGGAAAAATAAATTCCAATTAACATTGAATAAGTAAACATATCTAGATAAAAAAATAATTATTGTACCAAAAACAGCCAACAGATAACTATTAATCTTCAAAAATATCTTTGACATTAATATACTTAAGCTTAAGAAATGTAAAATGCCAAACTTTATACCTAAATCCGACTCATATATGTGCGTTAGTATCGTGATCCCCATTGCAATAAAAAATAATTTTATCGCTCTTTGGGTATTATTCCTACTAAAGGAACAGCTAATCCCGGAAACAAGAATGAAAAGAATTCCTGATGCTTTCCCTATATAATAGTTAAATCCACTTTCATATATTACTTCATAGTTATACATTTCTTTCATATCATACATAATATGAAAATATACCATTAAAACAAGGGCTATTCCTCTTAAAAAATCAAGTCCCCAAATACGATTTTTCATAATATTTATTCTATCCACTCTGCTAATATTTTATTTCCAATTTGTTTGACTATTTACAAATATTACTGTAATATATAGATGTGGTTGTTATGATATCCATAATTAATCAAATTTATTAAAGGAGTGGTTTATTTGTTTAAGAAAAAATTATCAGTACTTTTTTTAATGTTGCTATTAACTACTATTCTATTTACGGGATGTACCCAAACAGAAAAAGGTTTTTTTAGTATCTGTGAGGAAGCTAGCAAGCTTAACACTTTTGAAAACTCAGGAGAATTTACGCTTAAATTTGAAATACCTTCACTTCTAACCAATTTCATTGCTACAGATGATATATCATCTAATTTAATCAATACTTTTGCTCAGGAAGAAACAGTTTTTAAGTATACCAGCAAGATGGATAAAGAAAAAGGACTCTTTGATTATGATTTCTTTATCGTAGATAAAGCTTCTGGTACTGACAAGCTGTTAACAAAAATCATTATAAATAATGATGTACTCTATGTAAAAGTAGATGAACTTGTAAATATTATTCAAACGCTAAGTGAGTCTGGTTATGATACTTCTGATTTCAATGAAATGACTGCAATTTTGGGTGACAAGGAATACATAAGTATGACGATTGACGAGTACCTTCAAGCTCTTGGCACAGAAGATCTTACTTTGAAAATGTTTAAGCAAAACGGTTTTTTTAATAATTCTCTTGGCGAAATGTACCAAAGATTGGTTTTTGGACTACCCGATGCTTACCAAAATTACACCATAAATAGCATTACAAAAGTAGGTAATAAATATTCCCTCACGTTAAATGGTAACGATATCACTAATTTATTGGTGGGTTTCTTGAATTATTCTGTAAATAATATAGGTGATATCGGAAATTATGCAACTTCATTTATTCAAAACCTAAGTACTGCTGAAATGGATCTTTTAGACATTCAAGAACAAGATAAAACAATGGTTATGGGTTATATCTTAATGGGAGTTTCTGAGGTTCAAGGTAATAGCGAAAAATATCTTCAAGAAATAGCAAAAATCCAACCTGTAATGCAAGACCAAGATATAAAGGATGTCTTAGATGCTCTTACACTGACCTCTAGCTTTGAAAAAACAGGCAATGGCATATATGAAAGTAACTTCAATTTTACCTTCAATTACGAGAAAGATGAGGAATTATGCCATATACAGTTAAATAATACTGACACCATCACTGCTTGTAATCCTTTTGTTATCTCTTTACCCACTCCACAGCAGGTTATGAGTTACACAGAATCGCTTTCTAAAACATCAAAGGCAAATAACAAAGCCACTGTTATGGAAATACAAGTTGATACTGGTGCATCCACGCTTATATCTGCCGACGGCATTAATCACGATACTTTAGATACAAAGATTGTAAATAACAGTACTTATTTACCCATGAGAAAAATAGCAGAAGCATTGGGAGAAGATGTCGGTTATGATTCCGCTCAAAAAAGAGCCTATGTTATGAAAAATTCTCAAGAAGTTGATATGACTGGTACTATCATTGATGGACACACCTACATCAAAATTAGAGATTTTGAAAAGCTTGGATACACAGTAGATTGGGATAGTGCTACTAGAACAGTTAAACTCACTACACCATCATCATCAATAAATTAATATTACAGCCTTTATTTTAATTTATAACCCACAAACAGAAGTGCTCCAGAGCACTTCTGTTTGTGGGTTATATTATGTTATAATTAATCTCGAAAAGTATACTTACAACATCAGAGGAGCTATTAATGATAACGTCAACGTCCATATACATCTTTTTTATTATCCTACTTGCAGGAATTTTACAAACCATGACTGGATTTGGTTTTGCTTTAGTTGCAACACCGCTTCTAGCTTTTATGATAGATCCAATAGAAGCAATCGCTATCGTACTTTTCGTAGGAACCCTGACAAGAATATTTATGCTTTATGAGACTTGGAACGATGGTAAATTTTCGCATATCTCGCTTATCTTTATCGCTAGCATAATTGGAGGGTTACCTGGTGCTTATGGAAGCACAGGGACGGTTCTTTTGCTTCCTTTGACTTCCGAACTTCCGTATTAATAATCCTTTAAAAATCCTCTAATGGCACTTAACGCCTGTTGTGATTCATTAATATCCTTTGTCAATTTTTCTACTGGGCAAAGATCATTTCCCTGCCTATTTAATATATTAGGAACTAAATTGTTATAATAAAACTTAATACCATTATTCTCCAGCACCATTTTAGCTTCTTCACTTAATATATTTGTAAAAAGTTCCTTAACTTTAGCTTGCACCGCTAAAAATGCCGCTCCCTTTCCGATTACTTTATCTGCTAAAGAAGACCCCCATAACTCATTTAGGTGTTTCTTTAAAGCTTTGTAAATTGGTTCTACCCCTCGTTCCGATGATGTGAAAATCACCCTTCCCCTTTTAACAAATACACATGTACACCCACATGATCTTAATATTTGTTTTGCAATCTTTAAGTCCTCTGTCATTTGTATTTCTCCCATTTTATTTACTAATTAACCATCCTATTTTTTTACCCGCTTTAATTTCACCTATAAAGTTAGTTGAACCATTACACGCTAGTACCACTTATAAACTTGTTTTTTAGTGTCTACTGTGTGCAATGCTGAGCTTAGCGCCGCTTAGCTATTCGGACAAATTAGTTGCACGGTTTAAATAAGCTTCAAAATGTTCTAGCTCAATTGGCTTTTCATAAAAATATCCTTGTACTATAGTCCCTTCTTTTTTCTTTATAATATCTACTTGTTCTTGATATTCAACCCCTTCAACAATAACCTGCATAGAAAAATTTTCTGCTAGTTTATTGATTGTATGATAAACAGATTGTGCTCTTTCATCTTCATGAATATGGTCAACATATTCTTTATCTATCTTAAGTATATCAAAAGGCAATTTATCTAAATAGCTAATAGAAGAATACCCTTTCCCAAAATCATCCAACGCAAATAGTATGCCCATCGCTTGAAGTTCTCGCATAATATTCCTGATTAATTCTATATTACTCAACCCTGCTTCTTCCGTTATTTCAATAGCAATCCACGAAGGATCTATCTTTATTTCTTCAATCAACTTTTTAATATAGCCCACCATATCCCTATACTCAATGGTTTGAGAGGATACATTTAAAGATATTTTCATCTTTTTAAAACCTTTTTCCTGCCATAACTTAACTTGCGTAAATACTTTTTTTATCACATAATAATCGAGTTCTGAAATTAGTCCGTTTTTTTCCATTATGCCTACAAAAAAGTACGGTGAAAGCATCCCTTTCCCTGGTTTTTTCCAACGGATTAATGCTTCTGCACCTATAACTACTTCATCCGGCAACATAGTTTGTGGCTGATAAACCATCACAAACTCTTCTTTTTTTAAGGCTACTTTTATTTCTTCTAACTTTTTTTCCTCTTCTACGTGGTTCTCAAATAGTACTTTACTAAAAACAGTAATTTGTTCACTCTCTTGTTGTTTTGAATAATACAATGCATATTCCGCATACTTATATAGTTCATCATAATTATCCGCATGTTGATTATAAATAGCAATCCCCACATTCAATCGAAATGCAATTGGGTTTTGCTCAAAGAACTTCGATTTATTAATATTCTCTCCTAATGATTTTATTATTTCTATACATTCATTCAATGAGGGTTCATACATTATCCATCCAAATGTATTTCCTTCAACTCTAGAGAGCATATTCCTGTCGTCTAGGTATAGTGCTAAACTTCTAGCAACATTAATTAATATCCGATCGCCATATACTCGCCCATAAGTATCATTAATATGCTTTAAGTTTTTAATATCTGCAAGAACCAAATACACAATACTGCCATCATTTATTTGTTCATCAAACTTTTTTTTCATACCATATTTATTAGAAAGACGAGTTAACTGATCCTTTCTAAAGGTATGATTTATTATTTCATTTTCCTTTGTGAGCTGTTCTCTGATGATTTTTGTTTTAATGTAATATAGCGCCGATAGTAATAATATTATACATATAATAAAAGTAGGGGCTAGCTTATTCTCGTATTTTATTGGAGCCACTTCATATGAATAATCACCAATAACTTTTTCATTCACATATAAGCTTAAATATTTACTAATAACAGTTTGTAATTCCTTGTTGTCTGACTGAATCAAATAAGATTGGGAAATGGTATCACCAGTATGTCTTATGCGCAACCCTCCAACGTTTTCGTAACTATTATAGAATTCTAATGCCATCTTATTTATCAATCCATAAGAAACTTTGTTAGCTTTTATTTCTTTAAAAAAATTTTTAATATCTGTAAGGTTTCTGTTTTCAAGCTTTGTTGATCTACCATCATATACATCCTGATAATATACATATCGTGACGACATTGCATCTGCTTTTTCAGAAAACTCTGTTCCCCTCTTATTGAATATTTCAATTATTGGTTCCTCGTATATTATACTTTCGTTATACATATTTTTTAAGTTATCTTTACTACTATTTGAACGTAATAAATCAATGCTGTTGGCTTGAAATAATTCCTCTAATTTAGAAGCTTCCCCATAATATATTGTAAGCGGAATTCCTAAAATAATGCGCATATGATCAGTAATAGATACATCAATTCCCACTATCTTTTGACCTTTTTTATAACTATATGGCACATTGCTTTCTAATAACCCTATATTAAGACCTTCTAAAGAATCTATATATAATTTCTCTTCTTTTGTTAAAAAAGTATAGAAGTTCTTCTTTTGATAACTTTCTTTACTGTACTTTAACAACCGTTCTATAACACCTTTTTCTTTTAATTCACCCATCTTTTTATTTACTATATTACTTAACAATTCATTACTAGGTACTGTTTCAAATATATATTTTTTATTCGGCATTTTTAATAATAATACCTTGCTATAACAAATAGAATCTGAAATCACCATGTTATTAAGACTGTTATCAGGTAGTATAAAACCTTGAATATTGTTATTTCGTATTTTATTAGTTAGTTCTTCCATTGACTCTAATACTTTTATATCTAAATCATATGTCTGAATAGTTTCTTTCAGTGCCACTTCATTATAATCTTTTTTTAGTATAGCTACACTAGCATGATTAATATTTTCTAAATTCCCATTATCTAGATCAGACTGAATATATAAAAAAAACGGTATCTCAATTATAGGTTCGTTCTTAATCAGCCCCTCATAATTACCGTTACTTTGCACTAAATTAATATTAATACTATCTTTATTAGCTGATGTTTGCGAACATGTCACTACCAGTTTTAATCCCAATTGCTGCTTTAATGCATTAACTACATTATTTATAAAGCCACCGCCTACATCATCTAATAAATAATTATAATAATACTCCCCTTCTTCTATATTTAGATTAATTGGTGTATCTTTATTTGATTTTATCCATTTTTTTTCTTCATCAGTTAGTTCAAATATATTATTATAATTAAACATTTTATAAATAAAGGTTGCAGAAACAATCCCCATAATTATAAGCAACCCAAATATACAAATCTTCTTTTTCATAATAATATACCCCTTCAATATTATCACTAAAGTACCTGATCCTATGAATTAGAACCAGGTACTTCTTTCTCGATATTCAAAATAACTATCTGCCTAACCTTTTACTCACTTTAACTTTTGTGTCTTCTATTAATTTATCTTTATCTTTTACTCTTTCTTTCTCATCTTTATCTTTTGTTACTTTGTCTTTGTCTTTGTCTTTTATTTCCTCTGCTACTCTGTCTTTACCTTCATCTACTTTGCCTTTTATATTCCCTGCTACTTCGTCTTTACCTTCTTCTGCTTTACCTTTTATTTCCTCTGCTACTTTGTCTTTACCTTTTTCTGCTTTATCTTTTATGTCTCCTGCTACTTTGGCTTTACCTTCTTCTACTTTGCCTTTTATTTCCTCTGCTACTCTGTCTTTACCTTCTTCTACTTTGCCTTTTATTTCCTCTGCTACTCTGTCTTTACCTTCTTCTGCTTTATCTTTTATATTCCCTGCTACTTCATCTTTACCTTCTTCTGCTTTACCTTTTATTTCCTCTGCTACTCTGTCTTTACCTTCTTCTGCTTTACCTTTTATTTCCCCTGCTACTTTGTCTTTACCTTCATCTACTTTGCCTTTTATTTCCTCTGCTGCTTTGTCTTTACCTTCATCTATTTTGCCTTTTATTTCCTCTGCTACTCTGTCTTTACCTTCTTCTGCTTTACCTTTTATTTCCTCTGCTACTCTGTCTATTTCTTCATCTACCTCTTCATCTACCTCTTCATCTATTTCTTTATCTATTTCTTCATCTATTTCTTTATCTATTTCTTCATCTATTTCTTCATCTACTTCTTCATCTACTTCTTCATCTACTTCTTCATCTACTTCTTCATCTACTTCTTCATCTATTTCTTCATCTATTTCTTCATCTATTTCTTCATCTATTTCTTCATCTATTTCTTCATCTATTTCTTCATCTACTTCTTCATCTACTTCTTCATCTACTTCTTCATCTACTTCTTCATCTACTTCTTCATCTACTTCTTCATCTACTTCTTCATCTACTTCTTCATCTATTTCTTCATCTATTTCTTTATCTATTTCTTTATCTATTTCTTTATCTATTTCTTTATCTATTTCTTCTACTTTACCTTTTATATCTTTTACTTTACCTTTTACGACCTCTGCTCCTTTATCTACTTTACTTTTTATATCTCCCGCCTTACCATCTGCCTCTTCTTCTGTTACCTTAATCATTTTATTATCTGTCTTATCTTTTATATTATTTTCTACCACATTACCTATCTTATCTTTCACAATATTTGTTTCTTCTATCGCATTTTCATCTGTTTTATCTTCTATATCTCTCTTATTTTTAAATGCAGACTGTTTTACTCGTTTAACTGAATTATCTTCTTTTATCTCACCAAGTTCAACCATCATTTTTTCATCAGATTTATTAATAACTAACACATCACTCTTCTCATAATCTATCCCTAACTTATTTATCACATCATCAATACTATCCTTCGCATTTGCTTCATTTCCAGCAACTTCTTTTGAAACTTCATTTAATATATTCCTACCCAATGATATTTTTTTAACAGAAGCTTCTTCATACTCTTCCTTTGTTCCTTTATAAACCACTACATGATACTCCTGCTGATACGTTTTTACATTAGCCATTACATTATCCATTAATAAATTTTTAGTCTTAGATTTATTCTCAAATTCATTTTCATTTTCATCTTCATCTTCATCTTCATCTTCAATTATATTTTCATGCTCTGTTCCATCAAACATTGTAGCAGTTATAACAATAGTAGCATCTTCTTTTAAATATTCTTTTTCTTTTGCATTTTCAACTACTATATCAAGAGCTTCTGATAAACTTAACCCAACCATCTTCTTATTAACAACATTTCTGGCATCATCATTATAATATTCAAGTGCCACAACATTACAATTTCTATCGATCAAAATACCTAAACTAGGGTTAATATCCACTGTAATAACGCCATAAGATTCAGCAGTAATGGTTTGATTAAACGCAACTAAACTAAAAACAAGTATTATTGACGCTACCATAGCTACTGCCATAACTCTAAATTGTTTATTAAATTTTATTTTTATGTATATGTCCTTATCTTCAAAATAAATTGAATCACCGACCATTAAATGTTTTCTCAATCTTATTTTGTTTACTTCACCGTTAGGAGATAAAACAACTGCATATTCATTATGAATTTTTATAACTAAACCTTTCTTCATAATTACTCACCTCCTAAATTTCAAGCCAGTCCAGTACACTACTTATTTGATAATAAACCGCTACGAGCAAAGCTTTAATAAATAACTTATGCGCTTTCACAACACTTTTGGAAATAAAATATTTTTTAGAAATAAGTGTAATCGGTAATCTTTTCGTAGACTTAATCGCTTTTTCTATTTCTTGATCAGTTGATATGCTTTTTACTAAATTAGTTATTCTTTCTCGTGTTTTAGTGTGTTTTATTGAACAATTTGCTAATTGCTCAAATCCAATTCCATAAGACTGTAAAATCACTTCATATTTCTGTAACTCTTCTTTGTTATGGATATCATGTTCCATGTTGTAGCCTTCTTCAATAACATTACAATCATCCAACAATATCACCTTCCTTCTCTTTCGATGATAATCAATTAGACGACTCTTTATTACCGTTTTAGCATAAGTAAGTAAATTACCTTTTCCTGATTCATATCTATCAATCGCTTCATTAAATGCTTCTAAAGAAATACTAAGCTCTTCTGAATTTTCTACTGAAACATATTTATTAGTAACCTCTGCTGTAACCGAAATAATAAAAGGCATGTATTTCTTAATAAGTTCATTCTTATCTTCTATAGCGATATCTTTCCTCACTTTATGCCCTCCTACTATACTGTACGTAAAAACAGCGTTTTTTTAATGCTTTTTTTTTAAATAAATAATATTATTTTGCCTACTGCAAAATTAATTATTACAAACACCAAAAATAGAAATTATCGTATATAAGAGTATAAAATTGTATCATATCTATAAATTAATTATATCGTACTATACTCTAATAATAAATAACAAAAATTAAACGTCTATTATTTATTTTTTTAATTCTACAACTATCCTAATAAACTCCTTCACAATTCTCCTTGTAGCTTGTCTAACAGTCGCATTCGCAAACCCACAAAAATTATACTGCTTTTCCCTCTACTCTTTACTACTTTATCCTCTAATGTCATACTTTTTCATTGTCGTTCAAACATCTTATTCATCCTTATTTAAGATTTTTGTTTATGTCTTCTGCCAACTCATTAAGGTACGCCCAACGTTCTATAAGCTTATCTAACTTATTTTCTGATTTTTGCTTAACATCTAACAACTCTTGTAACAATTCAAAGTCACTGCTTGCAGCATCAATTTTTTCTCTGACTTCTAGTAATTCTTGTTCTACACTAGTGATTGTATCCTCAATCTGTTCATATTCTTGTTTTTCTTTGAAGGTAAATTTACAATGTCTTGGTGTATCCTCTTTAATATCTACCAGGTTCTTTTTTAGAGTCTTTTTTACCTTAACTTCTTCTTTCCCTTCTTCTCTTTTATTTCCCATGTGTTCAAATTTCTCTTGATAATTCGAATATCCACCAATATATTTTTTTATTATCCCATTCCCCTCAAACGCAAATATTTTATCAACCAATCTATCCAAGAAATACCGATCATGCGACACAATAAGTAAAGCCCCTTGGAAATTATCAAGATATTCTTCAAGAATAGTTAGGGTTTGTATATCAAGATCATTGGTAGGTTCGTCCAACATCAGTACATTAGGAGCACTCATCAATATTTTTAACAAAAGCAAGCGGCGCTTTTCTCCTCCTGATAATTTTGAAATAGGCATCCATTGAACTTGCGGTGAGAAAAGAAATCTTTCTAACATTTGTGACGCACTTATACTATCACCATTAGCTGTGAGCAAAAAATTGTTCTCTTCTTTGATATACTCAATAACTCGCAATTCTTCATTCATCTCGCTATTTTCCTGAGAAAAGTAACCTATTTTTACCGTTTGTCCTATTTCCACTGTACCATCATCAGGAGCTATAGATCCTGCAATAATATTAAGCAACGTGGATTTCCCACTACCATTAGCTCCAATTATACCTGCTCGTTCATTTTTTAATACAATATAGCTAAAATCACGAATAAGCATATTCCCATCATACGCTTTGGTAATATGCTTAACTTCAATAATTTTCCGTCCCAATCGACTTGACCCAACTGCTATCTCTAGTTTGTTTTCACTGGTATCTGGTTTTTCTGCATTGAGCTGTTCAAATCTTTCAATACGTGCCTTTTGCTTAGTTGTACGAGCTTTTGCTCCTCGTCTTATCCAAACCAATTCGTTTCTTAAGATATTTTGCCTTTTTAGCTCACTAGCTTCTTGTTGCTCTTCCCGTGCTATCTTTAATTCTAGAAATTCACTATAGTTTCCAGCATAGCTGTACAACTTTCCTTTATCTAACTCAATAATGCGATTCGTTACTCTATCTAAAAAATACCGGTCATGAGTAACCATTAGCAGTGCACCTTTACGCTTATCTAAATATTGTTCTAGCCATGCCACCGTATCATTGTCAATATGATTAGTAGGTTCATCTAATATAAGTAAATCAGCTGGGTTAATTAATGTACTAGCTAAAGCAACCCTTTTCCTTTGTCCACCAGATAAAATACTAACTTTAGCCATAAAATCAGTAATCCCCAACTTAGTAAGAATTCTTTTTGCATCACTTTCCAGTTGCCAAGCTTGATTCTCCTCCATTTTTTCGTTTAAACTAATTAACCGTTTTTCAAGCACAATATTACCAGGACATTTCTGAACCTGTTCCAAAACCTGCTCATATTCTTTAAGCACTCTCATAACT
>JAQUGH010000147.1 GCA_028684195.1 Clostridia bacterium
TTCCATAGATAAGTCATCCTCTAGCCACATCCGATAAACCTCACCATTTTCTGTTACTTCTACATAATTTTGTCCCGTCTTTTCATCGAATAGTACAGTAGCATTCTTTTCTATTATCCAATTTTCCGCACTTTTCAAGGTAAGAGCTTCAGATGTAACAATAGTATCTCCATCTTCTCCCAGTTCTTCTTTCCACAAACGAGTATAAAAAGGAATCCCTAGTATGATTTTTTCAGGGGAAACTTCCTTAAGAATATTAACTACACCTTCTTCCACCCAAGGTAACGAAGCAACGGAACCTGCACTTAAACTACCTGCACCATGTTCATCATACCCCATAACCATTAGATAATCAGCAACTTCCGCCAATTTGGCACGATCGTAACACATAGACCAAGTTTTGCTCATCGAATGAAACGTTACATCCACCGTCAAAACTCGTTCTTTTTCATGAAGCAAAGGAGCAAGTTCTTTGACGAAATTAACGTAAGCCTCTTTATCTTCAAAATACATATTTTCAAAATCAAGATTAATCCCATCCAGTTCATAAAGATCAACATAGCTTAAGATTTGTTTGATTACTTTTATTCTCAGCTTAGTATCACCCAAAAATTCATGTGTTAATTTAGGATCAAAACTATTTGAAAACAATCCCCAAACCTGACGACCTCCACTGTGCGCCCAATCAACATAACTCTTATCTGCCTTGTTGGCAACCAGCCCTTCCTTTTGAAGACTAAACCACGTGGGAGACATGACCTTCACACCCGTAAGCTCCTCAATATCCGCTCTATTTGCTATATTTGCTATATTTGCTGTAGCTTGTCCCACATATTCCCACGTGAGAACTACAGGACGTCCCACAGGGTTCCAAGGTTGATAGACTTTCTCCTCAGTTCCCTTGCTTTTTATTGAGGTTAATTCCACATTGTTTTCATTTACGTAACCCATTTCCCCTTTCCCATTTTCTATCCAGTACCAACCATTCTCTTCACGCAAAACTATAACTTTTTCATCAACCTTCATTTTATTAATCCAAGCAAAATTGTAACCGGGTCTTACTCTCGTTTTTGTATTTTCTATAATTTTCCCCATTTGTTGCGGCTTTTTTAAGTCAAAAATACTCACAAGATAATCTTCCTTAATTTCATTAATCTCTAAATGATAGATATCCTTCAAAGAATCTATCGGTAAATACACTTTTTCATTAGCATTTAAAGCCGGATAGGTAAATTCATATGGTTCTAAATTCAATAGACCTTCTCTAATACCCAAGGGAAAATGAAATAAATTTTCTTTTGTAGTTATAATAATCCATTGATTCTGATCATCCAATCTTATTGCAGAATCAACATACTCACTCACAAATGACAGCGGTAAATATAAAACATCATTTTTGTATAGTGCCTCTTCCCCTGTTTCAACTCCCCTATAATATATTTTAACGTCTTTGGAAGGATTTAACGGTGCACGAAAAAAGCTGGGCAAGAAATAAATCATCATGGCAGTAAAGCATAAAAATATGCCCACTAGAATGACATTTCTTGTTGTTTTCGATTTTTGGGGTTCTTTTCCGTATTGCAGTGATACAGTGTTCATGATTGTGTTCATCTTCATCTCTCCTCAATTGCAGCGCAACACGGGATTAATACAGGATCAGGCTATTATAATTCTATAACTTATATGCTTCTCATTGCCGTTTTACTATCGTACCATAGGTGGCGTGATTTTGCCTTTTAAAACAACGACTTCTTGATTTATTGTGCTTTCTTCTTTTTGTTTTTCTTCAGTTCTCAATAGTTTTTCATATGAAAGAAGTTCCTCGTTACTTAGTTGAATTTTAATTGCATCGTTAGTACAGTTTAGTTGGCTCTTTACTATTAAATTACATTCCTCTGAAACTTCACTTATTGTATAACCGTTCATTGTGAGTTGCTCTTCAAGTGGAGTAGAATTTTTGGGGTTCAGATTGTCTAAAGAGCTTTGTGCTTCTGTATAACTTTTTTCTATTTTTTCATTAGCTATTTCATAATTTTTAAATGTTTTTTCCCATGATTCTCCACAAGCCAATGACGTATAAAGCAAGTATTCTGAACGTTGTAAAGCAGTATCATGAATTAACTCTATTTTTTCAGCTGTGAATTTACAAATAGCATTTCTCTTTTTAGGATTATATGAATCTTTATTAACTGGATCTCGCATAATTCCTTCATAAAATGCACCAAACATACGCTGATGATTTTTATATGCGATTTGTAAAGTATTAACTGTGTATTCTGGTCGTTGCTTTATTAGCGAAACGTTCACATCTAAATTCTTACTAATACAGTTAGGTTTACATTCGTTAACTTCTTCAACTAGTTTATTGTAATCATCCTTCAATAATTTATCAATAACACGCCATGTATACATACTAAAATTATTCGAACTTTCCCCTTTGGATTTTTCATTAAATAAAGAATCTTTTTCTTCTAACTGCCGTATTGCTGTATTTAAACTTTGTTGAAAATTATTTTCTAATTTTTTTTGCAAATCTTTATTAGGATGGGGTAAGTTATTTTCCTCTTGCCATTTTTGGACTGTACTTAATTGTTGAATTGATAACTCGTGAACTTGCTTGATAAGCTTTTTGGCATCATCAAGCGACTTTGGAAAACTAATTGGATAGACAATATCACCATAATAATTACTACTTTCCCATCTTGCAAATCTATCCTGAAACTCTTTTTTTATTTCTTTATGAAATTTTTCGTATTCTTTTTCTACATCTTCAATTTTTATACTTGTCCCTTTTTTAGAAAACAAATCTAATACAGACATTTTATTTGCCCCCTCATATTAGAAATTTCACGCCATCTTCCTCGACCCGTCCATACTTTGTTATTCTGCGTAAGGATATCATCCTCAATTCTATGATCAGTCTCACAGAAAAATTATTCTACATCTTCATGGAAATTAGCTATTCTTATAATATCAGCAAGCTTTTTTGTTTTTTTGTAATTTACATTATTTTATCTATTTTAACACAAAATATTGTAATAAGCAACATAATGATGTTTGGGTACAGGATACTGGTTTCGAATCTTTGTTTCCTTTGCAAAGGAAACAAAGTGACAAAGCTTACTAATTACCAGTTACAATTTACTTTTTCAGAATATACTTTGTTGCTCTTGCCGAACCTCTCCTTGTAATTCTATCCTGCCGCATCAAGGAAGTCAGAATCTTAGAGGCAGGGAAAGAAGAACACCCCAAAAGTTTTTCTATATCTCGTCTTCTTATTTCTCCTTGTATCCTCAAAAGATGAAGTACCTTCTCTTCGCTACTCATATTATTGTCCTGTTCTTCTATCAACGTAAAATTTCGATTGGGAAGAGCTACGACAAAAGAAGCCGGAGCTGGCGAAAAAACAGGTTGTCTATTACTTCCTTCATAACTCTCGATGATTCTTTGGATACCTGTTCCATAACTTTCTATCAACTCTAACCGATAAAAAACGTTCGCAACAATTGTATTTCGTGTTTGAGATACACCCCCCATAATATCAAGCAATGTAAGCTCCTTTATTAAACCTCCAATAGAGACAAATTCAATTCTATCATCAAAAATGTTAATAAGGACACTTCCGGAATAATCATAATCCCTATGAACAATTGCATTCAGTAATGCTTCACGAATAGCATAAAAAGGATAATCCGGATTATCCACTCTTTTTAATTTATCAATAGTCGAGTGCTGATTGTTATGAAGATTAATATATTCATAAGCTTCATTCATTTGTTTAAGAATAGAACCTCTAAATTCCTTTCGTGCCTGAAAGTTTGTTTTCCCAGTCCCATTATACACCGCACACTTAAGCAACAAGTACATTAACAAAAATAAACTCCGGGCACGAACTATCTGTCTCGTACTGGAGAACAGTCACCCTTTTCAGCCTCTAATGAATGACTGAATCACATTCTCAGCCCAGTTGTTAAGTGCTTACATAGTTCCGTGTTAAAAGGATGAATCAAGGTACCTGTCCCCGTGATTCACCCGTGATTCACTTGTTGCTAATCAGCAACAATATTTATATCCTTCTTGTGTATATATCCCAATTGATTTTTATCTGTTTCAACCCAAAACCAACCTTTATCCTCTCTAAAAATATTTACTTCATCACCATTTTCCACCTTTGACGACCAAGGCTTCCATATTGAAGGTTCGTTTCTAATTACCGTGTTTTTAACAATTTTTCCTCGTAAAAGAGGGTTTTTCGTGTTATGAATAAAAATAATATTTCCCTGTTTATCTTCCTTAATCTCTAAGCTATAAATCTCTTCCAGAACACTTCCCACTAAAAAAGCTTCCCCATTTTTTTCGACAAATGTTTGAGAAGTTACATATGCTCCTACATCATTTGATTCTTCCTCGCTTTCAGAGGCAATATAAAGAATTTTTCGTGAAGTGGTGATAATTAATACATTTTTTCCTTTATCCCACTTTATAGTTGGATCAATCGTATTTTTAATTAGTTTTAAGGGAAAATATAGCTCTTTATCTTTGTATACACCACTCTCATAAAGTTCCCCATTATAATGAACCAAGGTTTCATTTGTTGAATTAACCGGACTATATGCAAAATAGGCATTGCCTAAATGATTTACTAAAGAAGCTACTATGACAAATATTACACAAATAGCTAAAATTTTAAGTTTTTTCTCTCCTTTCCTAATTCTTCTTTCTTTGCGAGATTCATACACTACATAATTCATAATTTTTCTCCTTGCCCTTATTACTCTAATAATACTATTTTTAATTGCCCTTTTCCTCTATTTAATACTATTAACAATTTAACAATGGGACTAACCGGAATAACTATATACCTTACAGTCATTCTTAGCGGTGCTGACATATTCAACAACGTTATCTGGATGAAAAATAATAAG
>JAQUGH010000148.1 GCA_028684195.1 Clostridia bacterium
TCTGCATATATTAAAGATGGTACTAAACGATTGCAAAATTGCAAGACATTAGATGAAATACGAGGCATTGAAGGTGATTGTGCTAAATGTTATTTTGGAGTATTTGATGAATTGATTTTACAGCAAAAAGATGTTTTCTATATGAATAACAGAAACAAAAGACTACCGAAAGATAATTTAAATGCCATGCTTTCATTTCTGTATACTTTATTGGCTCATGATGTACAATCAGCCTTGGAAACTGTAGGATTGGATCCATATGTTGGATTTTTGCATAGGGATAGACCCGGGAGGGCATCACTTGCACTAGATATAATGGAAGAATTCAGAGCTTATAGTGTGGATAGATTAGTTCTTTCTTTGATTAATAGAAAGCAAATAACAGCAAAGGGATTTGTTACTAAGGAAAGTGGCGGGGTTATGATGGATATTGATACTAGGAAGGATATTTTGACAGCTTGGCAAAAAAGAAAGCAGGAGAAAATAACTCATCCATTTTTAAATGAAAAAATAAGTATTGGTCTTTTACCATATGTACAAGCATTGTTGTTATCACGGTATTTAAGAGGGGATTTAAATGCGTACCCACCGTTTTTATTAAATCCATGAAGATTTTACTGGTTTTGAGAATCCTTGTCGTTGTATCCTATGCGGGGGAGTGGATTGGAACCTGGAAGTAGGTGATATAAATGATGGTTTTAATAACGTATGATGTTAATACGGAAACTAGTTTAGGGAAAAAAAGATTAAGACAAATTGCGAAACAATGTGTTAATAAAGGGCAACGAGTTCAGAACTCTGTTTTTGAATGTTTAGTAGATCCGGTACAGTTTTCAGAGTTGAGAAACAGATTAGAGAAAATAGCAGTTCCTGCTACTGATAGTTTAAGATATTATTTTTTAGGGAAAAACTGGAAAAGCAGAGTTGAACATTTTGGAGCGAAAGCTACATATGATCCCGAGGGGATACTATTTACTTGAACATATTTTTTGCGAACCTAAAGCTCACATGATTTTACTGGGAGGTTCGCAACTGGTGATATGACTGGGATATTAGGTAATTTGGCATTTTTGACACGAGATTTTGTATGCGTAAAAAGGACGTTCGCAAAAAGTGGGTGTTGGATTACTGATATGACTAGCTTTTTTATGTATGCTGTCGCACCCTGCACGGGTGCGTGGATTGAAACAATATTACCACGAAACCCTGATAATTTGTTTTTAGCGTCGCACCCTGCACGGGTGCGTGGATTGAAACTTCCTTCTCGGAGACAAACACCCTATCTGATTCAGTCGCACCCTGCACGGGTGCGTGGATTGAAACTGTTAATTGAGAATTATTTAGTAGTTTAGTTCCTATACGTCGCACCCTGCACGGGTGCGTGGATTGAAACACCCTTGCAAAGATTCTTCGTCATATCAGTCAATTTGGTCGCACCCTGCACGGGTGCGTGGATTGAAACCCTCCTATTCCGGTGGGTGGCACCTCTTACAAGGCGTCGCACCCTGCACGGGTGCGTGGATTGAAACATTTGTTCTCTGACGATAAATCACGTTCCGCTTTTTGTCGCACCCTGCACGGGTGCGTGGATTGAAACAAGAGTTCCTTGTTTTTTAACCCATTTTTCCCTAGTCGCACCCTGCACGGGTGCGTGGATTGAAACTCGAGGTAGTCCTTGCTACCTCGAGAGGCTTTGTGTCGCACCCTGCACGGGTGCGTGGATTGAAACAATATTAACAGCTCCTACGCCCTCTACCAGTGTAAGTCGCACCCTGCACGGGTGCGTGGATTGAAACGTCTGGTGAGCATGGATACTCTTGCAGCAGTAAAGTCGCACCCTGCACGGGTGCGTGGATTGAAACAAACTTGTCCACAAACTTTTCACTCCATGTTTCGCCTGTCGCACCCTGCACGGGTGCGTGGATTGAAACACTAAACTTTAGCCCGCATATGGTTTTTATCATTTGGTCGCACCCTGCACGGGTGCGTGGATTGAAACATCCATTAACACCAACAAAGTGGTTTAAGACCTTTGTCGCACCCTGCACGGGTGCGTGGATTGAAACTTGGTTGGCCAAAAAATACGGTGTTCTGGCAGAGTCGCACCCTGCACGGGTGCGTGGATTGAAACCAATGCTAACACTGGTACTGTTCTAATATGCTTAAGTCGCACCCTGCACGGGTGCGTGGATTGAAACCCACGCCAACGGCATAAATATTGTTTCCCCCACATGTCGCACCCTGCACGGGTGCGTGGATTGAAACGCATCTTGACTAGCTAACAAGATGTTAAAATATATATGTCGCACCCTGCACGGGCAATGTCATCAAGTTAATATGTAAATAACTTGAAAATTTATAAGTATAAAAAATATTTTTTACAAGCAGTAAAAAAAACGCAAAAAACACTTGACTTTTAAAAAGTCACCTAATAATTATTTTGAACACATTTAATGGTGTATCAAGAGATTAAGGGTGATATAATGAAAATTCGAGATAGATTTAATAGCGTACTTTTAAGTACCAACGCTTTAGTTGGAGATTATTTATTTAAATGTAATAATAGAAAAAATGTGACGGATTTTTCGAGGGATAGAAAAATGGGATTTAAAGAAACAGTGTTTTTTATGCTAAATATGGTCAAGAAATCTTTGCAGATTGAGTTAAATAACTTTTTTGAAACAGTATTAAACAAAGATAATTCTGTTACAAAACAAGCATATTCAGAAGCTAGACAAAAAATTGAACCAAAGGTATTTATTGAGCTAAACGATAAGGCAAATGAAATTGTCTGTGAAGGTAGTTATGAGTATAAACTATGGAAGGATTATCGATTAACTGCAATTGATGGAAGTGTAATAGAGCTACCTAATACAGAAACATTAAGAAAAGAATTTGGGTATATAGAAAATCAAAATAATAAAGTAGCTAGAGCAAGAGCTTCCTGCATATATGATGTGCTAAATAAAATAGTTATAAAGAGTAAAATAGATATATATAAAGCATCAGAACGTGATATCGCAAAAGAGTTAATATTACAAATGCTTCAAGATGGAAATCAATCTGAATTGATTCTTTTCGATAGAGGATATCCTGGCGCAGCCTTCTTTTCATTCCTAATTAAAAATGGAGTTAACTTTGTTATGAGAGCAAAAGTTAGCTTTTCAAATGCTATAAAAAATGCAAAGAAACCAGATCAAATTATAGAAATAAAAAACGGAAAAGACACTTGTAGAGTAAGAGTATTAAGGTTCACACTACCTTCTGGTATTGAAGAAGTTCTAATAACAAGTTTGTATAATGGAAAATATACAATTGAAGATTTTAAAGAATTATATTTTAAAAGATGGGGTATTGAAATAAAATTTGATGAGCTAAAAAACAGATTAGAAATTGAAAATTTTACAGGGACAACAAAAATAGCAATTGAGCAAGATTTTTATGCTTCAATTTATCTTTCTAATATGATTGAGTTAGCAAAACAAGAAAGCGATGAAATTATTAAAGAAAATAACAAAGAAAAGGATTTGAAGCATGAATATAAAACAAATCTAAATATGCTTGTGGGTAGCTTAAAAGACAAGCTTATTTTAATGATGCTTGAAAAGAATAATCGAAAAAGAAATAAAATGTACAAACATATAATGGAGCAAGCGTCTCGAAATGCTATTCCAATAAGGCTAGGAAGGCATAATCCTCGTAAAAATCACTATTCTAGAGGTAAATATAACGCAAACCATAAACGTCCAGTGTAAATTTATGGAATATTAACTTGACAGCATTGCCCGTGCAGGGTGCGACTTTGATTCGTTTAATCCTAAGTCAGTAGCATACATAGTTTCAATCCACGCACCCGTGCAGGGTGCGACAGGGAAATCTAAATTCATGCTATCCCCAGTTACACGGTTTCAATCCACGCACCCGTGCAGGGTGCGACTCAATTGTCGATGTTGTTGCAAACGCAGGAGTTGTTTCAATCCACGCACCCGTGCAGGGTGCGACGAAGAAAATGGCGATGTGGAGCGGTTCAAGAGGGTTTCAATCCACGCACCCGTGCAGGGTGCGACGAAGAAAATGGCGATGTGGAGCGGTTCAAGAGGGTTTCAATCCACGCACCCGTGCAGGGTGCGACATGATAAGATGAACGGCTTCTCTTTTTGGTGAAGTAGTTTCAATCCACGCACCCGTGCAGGGTGCGACGCAGAGAATAAACAAAAAACTGGTTCCTCTTTGGGTTTCAATCCACGCACCCGTGCAGGGTGCGACGTGGGCTAAAATCTTCTTATAACGCATCGATCGGGTTTCAATCCACGCACCCGTGCAGGGTGCGACCTCCATGGCGATCATAATTAATAAAATCTACTATGACAAGGTTTCAATCCACGCACCCGTGCAGGGTGCGACATGAAAAATATATGGTAACATTTACAATAACGAACGAGTTTCAATCCACGCACCCGTGCAGGGTGCGACTTAAAAATGAGTGTATATGATTATGTTACAGAAGTTTCAATCCACGCACCCGTGCAGGGTGCGACAAGATCGCCAGAATATGCTACCCAGGTAGTAGTAGTTTCAATCCACGCACCCGTGCAGGGTGCGACTCAAAAATCCTGCCAAATACAAACAACTACCAACAATGTTTCAATCCACGCACCCGTGCAGGGTGCGACTGCTGAAGATGGCGAGCTGATTGAACTTTTAGAGTTTCAATCCACGCACCCGTGCAGGCAATGTCATAAAGCTACGCTTACATAAACTTACAATCCCTTTTTGCTATTTATTGAATGATTATTTGTAAATATCTCTTTGTACACCTTCACGTGATACATCTTGTCCATTTGCTTTTTTGTTTACAATTTTGTCTATTTCATCAATAAAAACAATTC
>JAQUGH010000149.1 GCA_028684195.1 Clostridia bacterium
TTGTCGAATATAAGTCATATAGTTTAAAGAGATTTAAGGCATGCTTGATTGAATAAAATCAATTCACGCTGTAGTGATAATGAAAGTCAATTATAATAAGTTGTGGAATTTACTTTTGCAATTAAGGAATTGAGTTTTGTCCTTGGAAATGTATTAGATTTGTTTGACTTCGTGTTTGTGTGGTGCTATAATCATCAAAGAGATTTGGTTTATTTATATATTTGGGAGGAATGTTTTAAATGCGTGGTAAAGTAAAATGGTTTAACAAAGAAAAGGGTTATGGCTTTATTGAAGGGGAAGATGGGAATGATGTATTTGTTCATTTTTCCGCTATTCAGGATGAAGGTTTCAAGAACTTGGAAGAAGAAGAAGCAGTAGAATTTGAAGTTGTAGAAGGACCAAAAGGACTTCAGGCTGCTAATGTCATTAAGGCTTAGATTGGGTGTTCATTAAATAAAAGCCTCGGTTTTACACCGAGGCTTTATTTTATCTACCCAACTGAACGATAGCTAGTGAACAATAGCTAGTGAACAATAGTTAAACAATAGTTGAACAATGGTTTAACAATGGTTTAACAATAGTTAAGCAATGGCTAAGTGAACGATAGTTGAGCAATAGCTAGTGAACAATAGTTGAACAATAGTTGAACAATAGTTTGCTCAGCAATAGTTTAACAATCGTTTCCTGACCAACTGACCAACTGACCAACTGACCAACTGACCAACTGACCAACTGACCAACTGCTTAACAATCGCTCAGCAATCGTTTAACTATCGTTCCTTTAACAATAGTTATCCTGCCTTGCAGGATAAAGATTGTTAAAGGGGAATAGATATAGTATAAAACTTGGAAGGAGTGAATGTCATGAAATATCAGATTAGAGGCAAAAACATTCAAGTTACCAGTGCTATCAAGGAATATGTGGGAAAACGTTTGGGGAAATTAGATAAGTATTTTGAAGCTTCTCCTGAAGCTGTGGTTACTCTGATAGTGACAAGAGAACGCCAACGTATAGAAGTAACAATTCCTATAGAAGGGTACATTTTGCGTGGCGAGGAAGAAACTACTGATATGTATACCTCAATTGATTTGGTAATGGAAAAATTAGAAAGACAGATTGAGAAATATAAGACTCGTTTGATTAAAAAAGTAAAGAGTGCTGGCGTAAAGGATATAGCTTTTGTTCCTTTAGAAAAGCCTGTAGTTGATAATGAACCGATTTTAGTGCGTACGAAGAGATTTTCCATTAAGCCAATGAATATTGATGAAGCAATTATGCAAATGAATTTATTAGGACATAGTTTTTTTGTCTTTTCCAATTCGGAAACTGATGAAGTAAATGTGGTATATTGTCGTAATGATGGTAATTATGGTTTAATTGATCCCAAGGTGTGATCAAGTTAGGTTGAGTACTTAAGATTTGGATGAATAATAAGAGCGTCAAGGAGCGGGGAACTGAGTTCTCCGTTTTTTCATGATTATTAAAGAAAGAGAATAATATTACAAAAGTTTGTATAAATAGGGTTAATTAATATCACTTTATATTAATGGTATAATAATAGGCAGGAGGAGATTTGCAAATGGGAAAGTGGAAAGATTATTTTATTGAACTTATAGTTTTACCAATTCTAATATTGTTGGCAACGGAGATTGTGCATAGGGGCAGCGTTTTCCTAACTATGGGATGGATTTTGCAAAATATGAATAGATTTATTGTAGGCTATCTGATCGTGGTTAGCATACTGTGCTTTTTTATTGCTGTAACTTCAAAGCTAAAATTTTCAGCTGCGCTAGTACTAATAACAGCTATGGTTTTATCTTTTATGAGTAATATGAAATCAAAATATACGGGAGAACCTCTCATGCCTTGGGATTTTGCTTTAGGGAAAGAGACTACTAATATCATTACTTATTTTCCGAATCTCTTAAAGATAGTTATTGCGATGGCGATTTGTATTATTATCTGCTTTGTGATTTTCTATCTAGTGTTCAAGGGTCAGAGAGTGAGGAAACAAAAAGTAGTAGATAGGATAGTGTTTGCGATTATTTCTATTATTTTACTTAGCTCAGTATTTTACAGTAAACCGTTGCCGATTAAACAAGGTTTTAACATAAACACGATCACGTGGGCACAGAGTAAAAATTATTCTATAAATGGGTTTTTATTAGCTTTTATATTGAATTCACAATGGCTTTCTATAGAAGCGTCGCTTGATTATAATCAAAAGACAGTGGATGCTATTATAGATAATGTTGAAGACAGAATTAATGTAGATAATGAAATTAAACCCAATATTATTATGGTAATGAGCGAGGCGTTTTGGGATCCTTCGGTGATGTCGGGAGTTTCTTTTAATAAAGATCCGTTACCTTTTTTCCATGCTTTACAGAAGGAGTGTACTTCCGGCTGGTTTTTGACGCCAGTATTTGGGGGAGGAACTGTAAATACTGAATTTGAAGTGCTTACAGGGCATTCTATGAAGTTCCTTCCTGGTGGAGCTGTAGCGTATGCCCAGTACGTCAGGAAGCCAATGGAGTCCTTAGCAAGTATTTTAGCAGGGGAAGGGTATCAATCAATAGCGATTCATTCTTATCATAATTGGTTTTACAGACGCAATGAGGTATTTGAAAATTTAGGGTTTCATAAATATATCAGTGGAGAGTTTTTTGTAGAACCTGCTCGTAAACGATATTATATTGCAGACAGTGAAGTTTCGAAGATGATTATAGAGGAAACCAAAGAAAGTGCAGAACCTGCTTTTATTTATGCTGTTACGATGCAGAATCATGGACCTTATAAAATTGGGTATGATGAAAATAGTATTCAGGTAGAGGGGAACCTATCCTCAAATTCCAAAGATATTTTGGAAAAATATGCACAAGGTGTTTTTGATGCGGATGAGTCCTTAAAGATACTGGTGGAATATTTTCAAAAGAGTGAGGAACCTACTATAATTGTTTTTTGGGGAGATCATTTACCGGCATTAGGAGAGGATTATCAAGTATACAGAGATGCGGGGTTTTACAAGGAGGATGGGAGCTACGAAGAGTACAAGAAAATGTATAGTACACCGTTTGCGATTTGGAATAATTATTTTCCACAGGCAGAGAGCATAAGCTTGAGCACTTCTTTTTTAGGGTCATATGTTTTAGATATGGCGGGGAGAAGAGGCTCTACTTATACAAACTATTTGTCTTCGCTTTTCAAAGCAATACAAACGATTCCCAGACAGGGTTATTATGCCGAAGAGGGCATAAAAAACGGTGATGTGGATGATTATAAAAAATTACAGTACGATATACTTTTTGGGGAGGGGTATCAATATAAAGGGAGCATACCTGAGGTTATTGACAAAGAGTATTTTTTAGGCAGAGGAAAATTAGTTATTAATAGTGCTGATATTAAGAAGGAAGAGCAAAAGAATGGTCTTTTTAGTAAAGAAATCACCTTAGAGATAAAAGGGGAAAACTTTGTTCCTGATTGTCAGATTTATATTAATGAAAAACAACAGTCTGCAAAATTTATAGATGAAAACCATTTTATTGTTAATTTGTCAGGTGAATTAATTACAGAGTATAATGGTGCTAAAATACAAGTTAAACTTTATGATTCTTTGGACAACGTGATAGCTGAATCTAATTGCTTATTATTGTCCAAAATGTTACAATAAAGTGGTTTAAATTAGGGAAGTGGGTGACTATGAAATGTTTGGCTTTCTGAAAAGTATGTTAGATATAAATGCTAAAGAAATAAAGCGTTTAAGTAAAAAGGTTCAAGTTATAAATGATCTGGAACAGGGTATTATGGACTTGGCGGATGAAAAATTAAAAATCAAGACGGAAGAATTTAAACAGCGTTTGAGTGATGGGGAAACATTGGATGACATTCTTCCTGAAGCTTTTGCAGTAGTGAGAGAAACGTCTAGAAGAATTCTTAGTATGCGACATTTTGATGTGCAGCTTATTGGGGGAATGGTTCTCCATGAGGGAGATATTGCGGAGATGAAAACAGGAGAAGGGAAAACTCTTGTGGCGACGCTTCCGGCATATCTTAATGCTCTTACAGGAAAAGGTGTACATATTGTTACGGTAAATGATTATTTGGCTAAACGTGATAGTGAATGGATGGGACAGATTTATAAATTTCTAGGACTTTCTGTGGGTCTTATTGTGCATGGCTTAGATTTTGATGAGAGAAAAGCGGCTTATGCTGCGGATATAACCTTTGGTACTAATAATGAGTATGGGTTTGATTATCTTCGTGATAATATGGTGTCTCATCCTAAACTCTTGGTGCAACGTGAGCTGAATTACGCTATTGTTGATGAAGTTGATAGTATTCTTATTGATGAAGCTAGAACCCCTTTGATTATTTCGGGAGCGGGTGATAAGCCCAAGGATTTGTACGGGAGAGTAGCCAAAATAATTCCACGTTTAAAAAGGGAAACAGATTATACGATTGATGAAAAAGCGAAAGTTGTTAATTTGACAGAAGAAGGTATAACTAGGGTTGAAAATATGTTGGGAATTGAAAATCTGTATGATGATATAAATATTGAACTTAGTCATCATGTTAATCAGGCATTGCACGCCCATGGTTTGATGAAAAAAGACGTTGATTATGTGGTTAAAGATGGGCAGATAATTATTGTTGATGAGTTTACAGGACGTTTGATGTATGGTCGTAGATATAGTGAAGGACTTCATCAAGCCATTGAAGCTAAGGAAGGCGTTACTATTGAAAAGGAATCGCAGACCTTGGCTACAATAACATTCCAAAATTATTTTAGAATGTATAAGAAATTATCGGGGATGACAGGTACAGCTGTTACGGAGGAAGAAGAGTTTCGGAAGATTTACAAGCTTGAGGTAACAGTAGTTC
>JAQUGH010000150.1 GCA_028684195.1 Clostridia bacterium
GAGAGGAAACCATTACAGTGGTTTGTCGTTCAGCTACGTCTTGTAAGATTAGATTCCAAACTTTTTTACGCATTACTGGATCAAGCCCGTCTACAGGTTCATCAAGAATCATTATTTGAGGCATCGTGCAGATACCTAGCCAAAAAGCTACTTGTTTTTGCATTCCTTTGGATAATCGTATAATTCTTCTTTTGGTATCAATAGGAAAGACTTTTTTCAGCAATTGGAATCTTTCAGCATTCCACGAAGGATAAATACTGGAATAAAATCTTGCTATTTCCTCAATGTTGTATTGTGAAAAGAAATATAGATCATCGGGTATGTAAAATAAGAGTGATTTAATTTTAGAATTCTCATAGACTGGTTGGTTTGAAATTAAAACATTTCCTGTATCTTGGTGGTAAATGCCTACAAGATGTTTAATTAGCGTTGTTTTTCCGGCACCATTTGGCCCTAAAAGTCCATAGATTGAGCCTTTTTTTACATGGATATCTAAGTTTTTTAAGGCTTGAAATTTACCAAAGCTTTTACTGAGATTTTTAACCTCAATCATATTATTTAACCTCCTTTTTTTCGTAAATATTTTTAATTAGTGCAATCAATTGTTCCTGTGGTTCTTTTAAATACATTAATTCTGACACAATTTTTTCAAATTCCTGTTTCAGTTTGTCTCGTCCCGGATAGTTTTTCGATTGTTCTAAGGGTGTTACAAAACTTCCTTTAGCTCGAACGGAATAGATAAAGCCTTCTGTTTCCAAATCCTTATAGGCTTTTTGAATGGTGTTTGGATTAATGGTTAAAGACTGGGCTAGTTCTCGTACTGAGGGTATTTTCTCATCAGATTTTAAAGCACCACTGATAATTAGCGTTTTCATTTTTTCTTTGATTTGTTCGTAAAGGGGTTTGCGTTCTCTAATATCCAGCTGAAACATAGGTACCTCCTTTCTGTATCACAAATACTAATACAGTTAATACAGTTATATAATATTTCAGTAGCTTGGTATTGTCAAGAGGGAAAATCAATAAAAATATCACATAGTGCGAAATTTCATTTGTATGAAGCGTCGCACTATGTGATATAATAAAAATATAAATAAAGAGGGAAATATTGTCGGGGTGACTTGAACATGGAAAAGGAAAGGTTAATTCAAAAAATACAGCAATTACGAAAAGCATTAAATAGATTACAGGAAAGCTTAAAATTAGATATAGATAATGATATTGTTATTGATGGGGTAATAAAAAGATTTGAATTTTGTTATGAGATTTCATGGAAGACTCTAAAATCATATTTAGAATACAAAGGAATAGTTGAAGCAAAAGCTCCGAGGGATGTTATTAAAGAAGCTTTTTCAATTGGATTGATTGAAGAAGGAGAAAAGTATATTAGTATGTTAAAGGATAGAAACTTAACGGTACATACATATGATCAGAAAACAGCTGACATTATATATAGAAACATAAAAAAAATATATGTAGAAGAATTTAAAAAATTAACGGATAAACTTGAAAATGAGGAGAAATATTTATGAGGGTTGGTTTAGATGATAAAATAATTGATTCTATAACAGATGTCATAAAAAAATATAAAGTAGATAAAGCAGTTATATTTGGTTCAAGAGCTAGAGGAGATTATAAAAAAACATCAGATATAGATATAGCAATTTACAGCAAAAGTATGACATACTTGGATTTGAATTTACTTAGAGATCAGTTAGATCAACTTTATATAATATACAAGATGGATATTGTTCAAATGGAGAGGCTTACAAATAAAAAAATGATAGAAAACGTAGAAAAAGATGGGGAAGTAGTATTTAGTGGTGAAGAGGGTTAGGCATAGACACTATTTTTGGGTGGCGTAAGGTTACAGGACAATTGTTTCATTAAGAAAGGCGAACATAAAAGCTCCCACTTGGAGAAGTGGGAGCTTTTTCTGTTGCGTAGTTATCAAAAAAAGTCTGTAAAATATTATTTGAAATATCTCACTCCGGCTTCAAAAATACCTTGGTTTTTATTACCGGGAATGTTTTTTGCGGTATTACTTGTGATACGTTCATTGTGAGCCATTTTGCCAAAAACTCGTCCATCAGGGCTAGTAATACCTTCTATTGCTTCCACAGAACCATTGGGATTGTAGTCCATATTGTATGTGGGCTTTCCGTCAAGGTCTACATATTGTGTGGCTACTTGTCCCTTAGCGAAAAGTTTATCTACCATGGTTCTGTTAGCAATAAAACGTCCTTCACCGTGGGAAACAGGTAGGATATGGGTATCACCAAGGTCTACATTATTAAACCAAGGTGATAGCTTGGAGGTTACTTTGGTGTAAAGCAATTTAGAAATATGCCTACCTACTACATTATAGGTAAGGGTGGGACAGTTTTTGTCAATCGGTCTGATTTCTCCGTAAGGGACAAGACCTAGCTTAATGAGAGCTTGAAAGCCGTTACAAATTCCTAAAATAAGTCCGTCTCTTTGTTTAAGTAGATTCATTACTGCTTCTTCAATTTTAGGATTGCGGAAAGTTGCTGCGATGAATTTGCCGCTACCATCTGGTTCATCACCGGCACTAAAACCACCGGGGAAGGCAATTATTTGAGCTTGGGATATTTTTTTTGCCATTATTTCCAGAGATTCTTTTATTTCAGAGGAGGTAAGGTTTTTTATGACCAAGGTATCAACGATAGCACCAGCTTTAATAAAGGCTTTTTCAGTATCGTACTCGCAGTTTGTACCTGGAAATACTGGAATAAATACTCTAGGCTTAGCAAGAGTAGGGGATACAGAGGATATACGAGGCTTTGAAATGGTAGGATTTGAGTTATTTTTACTATAAACAGAGCCATCTAGTGGGACGCTTTTTTCTGATACGTTGACTTTAGTTGGAAAAATTCTCTCCAAGGGTTTTTCCCACTTTTGACGCATAATATCAAGAGGGATAGATATTTCTTCCGTTGTTATTGTTGCGTTTTCGGTTGTTGTGCCGAGAAGTTGATAGGGTAAGTTTTTAAATAAGATATTCAAATCGTGTTCTTTGGATATTTCCAATAAAATAGAACCGTACATAGGTGCGAATAATTCTGTCGGTTGTAAGGGGCAATTGAAGTTAAAGCCAATCATATTCCCAAAAGACATTTCACTGATAGCCGCCGCTATGCCACCTGAACGTATGCTACGAGCGGATAAAATTTTATTATCTTGAATTAAGCTATAGATTGTGGAGTAATTTTTATCTAATTGTTTAAAATCTGGAAGATGATTTTCATCAAGAGGAAGTTCAAGTACAACAACTGAATTATCAGAGCCTTTGAATTCAGCAGATACAATTTTGCTCACATCATCAACAACGTTTACAGCAAAGGACACAAGGGTAGGTGGAACGGAAATATCCTTAAAAGTACCGGACATACTATCTTTTCCTCCGATGGAAGGAAGCTTAAGGTTCATTTGAGCAACATAAGCACCCAAAAGAGCTGCCAACGGTTGACCCCATTTTTCAGGATCATTGCCGAGTTTCTCAAAGTATTCTTGAAATGTGAGACGAATATTTTTATAGTTGCCGCCCATAGCAGTGATTTTTGCACAGGATTCTAAAATGGCAAAAATAGCACCATGGAAAGGACTCCAACAACTAATTTCAGGGTTATAGCCATAAGACATGAGAGTACCAGTAGTTGTAGTACCTTCATATACTGGAATCTTTGCTGCCATTCCTTCTTGAGGTGAAAGCTGGTATTTGCCTCCCAAAGGCATAAGAACAGTATTAGCACCGATGGAACTATCAAACATTTCAACTAAACCACGTTGGCTACAATGATTTAAGTTTGATAAATTAGCAAACCAAGCTTCTTGCAAATCATTAGGCGAATCAGTTAGACATTTCATATATTTAGGTGAAGCGTTGAAATATGAAGATTCCTTTTTTGGAGATAGGATACGAGCAGTTGCGTATTGACTGGCACCATTGGTATTAAGAAAATCACGACTAATATCCACAATGGTTTTTTTACGCCAGTATATTTTAACTCGTTTTTCTGCACGAACAATTGCTACAGTAGTAGCTTCTAAATTTTCTTCCCTAGACATGCGAATGAATTTTTCCTCGTCTTTGGCGGAAACAACAACAGCCATTCTTTCTTGTGATTCTGAAATTGCAAGCTCTGTTCCGTCTAGACCTTCGTATTTTTTAGGGACTTTATCAAGATTAATTTCCAGACCATCTGCTAATTCACCGACAGCAACAGACACGCCCCCAGCTCCAAAGTCATTACACCGTATGATCATCGAGCTAACTTCAGGGTTGCGGAATAGTCTTTGAATTTTTCTTTCTGTAGGAGGATTACCTTTTTGAACTTCTGAACTACAAGTGGCTAGGGATTCTTCGGTGTGTTCTTTGGAAGAACCTGTAGCACCACCACAACCATCACGTCCAGTTTTACCTCCTACAAGGATAATTACATCACCTGGGGCAGGTGCTTCTCGTTTTACATTTTTCAAGGGAGCGGCGGCAATAACTGCACCTACTTCCATTCTTTTAGCTACAAATTTATCATGATAAACTTCGGCGACTTGCCCTGTAGCTAAACCAATTTGGTTGCCGTAAGAACTATAGCCAAAAGCGGCTCCAGTAGTTATTTTTTTCTGTGGAAGTTTTCCCGGTAAAGTATCTTCAATGCTTGTGCGAGGATCGGCACTTCCAGTAACACGCATAGCTTGATAAACGTAGGATCTTCCTGAAAGAGGATCACGAATAGCACCACCTAGACAAGTAGCGGCACCACCAAAAGGTTCTATTTCGGTAGGATGATTATGAG
>JAQUGH010000151.1 GCA_028684195.1 Clostridia bacterium
TCCGCAGATATTACAACCATAACCACGGAAACAAAAAGTGCCAAAAGAATTAAAGGATGGGAAAAAAGCAAAGAAAGAAATAGCATCATACTAATATAAATCAGCATGGTAAGATAATGAAAATTATAAATTAGATTATCCTTTTTTTTATATATAATCATCGCTATTACTCCATATATGGCAATTTAATAATCTCGCTATTATGTATCGCAACACTAAAAGAACCTACAATTTTTTCAGGGTTATCTGCAAGAACCTGCACAGCTTCTACTAACCCATCCCTATCAGTTCCCGTTATAAACCATAAGGGACTATCGTCGCCATTCCCTTCTCCTGTTGCGGTTATAACACCTGCTTTTTCGGATATTTGCTTTACCTTTTCACCACTATAATCAAAAAGTTCCACTGAATCATCAGTAAAATGAATAAACAAACCTGCTCTAATTCCTGCTTCATTCAATTCTTTCATATAAGGTATCTTTTTTAACTTATCCCATTCCCCAATGAGTATAACGGAACCTTTTCTCTTGGATAACTTTTGCGTATCATATACATTTATCGTATCAGCTACATTCATTATGTCTATTGTACCAGTTACATCAGTTGTATCAGTTGTATCAGTTGTATCAATTTTACTTAATTTTATATCCTTTGCTCCTTTTGATTTCAAAGCATCTTGAAGTTCAACAGCTAATTCTACGTCATCGGAAAAATACATAATTGTTGTAGCAGTTACTTTCCCATCATACCCATGTAAAAATGGTTCCGGATAACAGCCTATCACAGCAGGTACACCTTTGGACATCTTCCAAGAATGATAATCCCACCAAATAACTTCTCCTTCTTCTGGGTAATAATCGAAAGCTCCCATATCGGCAAAAATACCGTTAATATAGTAGAACCAATCCTGCCGCTCGCCGGAAAAGCCACCATTATCAGCATGTAAATCACCAATACCATTAACGTAGCTTCCACCATAGGCAGTCTCAATATCCAAGTCAAGAGAATATAAGCCATCCATAATAGAAAGGTTTTCTCGTGCCTCAATATACTGCTCTAATAACTGTTCTGAGCCATAATTTTTACTCAAAATTAATTTTATCTGCCCATCATTGTCTACATGACTATTTACTACAACATTTTTTGGATCATTTATTGGTAACTCGTCATCCTGTATCTCTGTTAAATCTTCACCATCACCACTGTCTATTGGATTTATCTGACCATTTATCTGATCATTTGTTGATAAATCTTCATTCTCGTTTCCATGAGATAATACAACTTGCTCACTCACTTGCCCGTTATTATTTTTTTGCAGCTGTACTGCTTCTTTTTCCCCGCACCCCGGCATTATTAGCATAATCAATACTAAAATAAGCGATGCAAAAATCCTTCTCATGAAACATACCCCTTTGCTATAAGACATTTTTGTCACAATACAATACATTACATTACTGTTTTCCTTGATACTTACTTAAACATTTAAATAAGTATCAAGGAAAACAAAAGGAAGCAAAAGAACCGTCCCCATGGTTTTGTGTTTCTTAAGCCTCGAAATATAAAAAACCCCTAGCATATTGCTAGGAGATTTCCCATCTAAATCACCAAATCAAATCCCACATACCATTACCAATACATGGTACGCCAATTATTTTCAAGGCAGGTCTCCTGACTTACGGTTCATCCTCCTCCCAGTCTTCCCAGAAAAATCTCCAGTGACATAATTGGGATTCGTACCCGCTTACAGTGGTGGGACCGCACCGGACTTTCACCGGTCTTCCCTATTCTCTCTTTGCAGAGCACCTTGTATAATTATTTTATTAATATCTCACACTCTACAAATCATTCTACTTGAAAAGCTGGTAATTATCAACCACAATATTTTCTATCCAAATAAGTACGCTTGTGATATCAACAAGTCAAAAAACAATCCTTTTGTATATTCATGAATATCAAACGTAGAACCTAAAAATATTAAACTTATAATGCTATAATAAATAATAATTGAAATGTAATTTTGAGACCATTTTAATATCAAAAAAGCATATTTACAAAACCCCAATTGACAAAATCATGTAATGTACTATATAATGTACATGTGAATGATTAGTTAATTCTAATGATGATTATAATTCTAGATATACTTATTAGTGAGGTGTTAAACCATGGAAAAACAGATAACTGCCACAGCTTTAAGACAAAATTTGTTTAATATTTTAGCTGAAATTGCTGAAACTCAAGAGTCTATATCTATATTTAACAGTAAAATTAATAAGTCCGTTGTTATTATGAGTGAAGATGAATACTCGGCTATTGAGGAAACTCTTTACTTATTAAGTAATCCAAAAAACCGAGATAAAATCATTACTGGCATGGAAACTACTTATGATAAAACTATTGAATTTAATTGGCGTAATGCTTAACACTACGGGAAGGGGCACTTTATGTTTAAATTAATGTTTACTAAAGATGCCATAAAAGACTATACCCTGCTAAGACAAAAACCTGCGTTAAAACGTAAAACAGATCAATTGTTAGAAATACTTGAAAATAATCCTTTTGAAAATCCACCTAAGTATGAAAAACTAAAGGGGAATTTAAATGACGTCTACTCTAGAAGAATCAATATTCAGCATCATTTAGTGTATATGGTTGATATTAAAAATAAAAGAGTTAAAATTATTGCCCTATATACTCATTATGAATAATATGAAAAAGCTTCGATTCCCCGAAGCTTTTTTTAGTTGCTTTTACAATTTTCTATTCCTTTATTTTTCAACATCATCCCCCTAAAGTTACATCCATAGTTTGGTACCAATCAAGTGCTTCAATAAAATCTTCTTCGCTAAAATCAGGCCAATAATCATCCACAACATATAGATATCTATATATCTATATATCTATATATCTATATATCTATATATCTATATACTCCATGGGATTAACTGCCTCTCCGTTAACTCTGAATTCAAAATGACAATGGGCTCCTGTTGCACAACCTGTACTGCCTACTTCCGCTATTTTATCTCCTTTCTTAACCCTATCACCCGTATTAACCATCAAAGCCCGACAATGTGCATATAATGTTGCTGTCCCATTCTGGTGAGCAACAATAAGATAATTCCCATAATATTCGATCCCTCCTAAATCTTCTGATGTAGCAATAACTTTACCATCATTGGCTGCTACAATATCACTACCCATTTTTTGAGCAAAATCAACACCGGAATGAAACTTCTGTGTTTTTGATATGGGATGTATTCTATTGCCAAAACAAGAAGTTATTCTCCCATTTGGTACAGGAAAGGTTAATGTTTCAATATCTTTTTCTTTTATAGTTGCTTTCTGATTTTGTGAAAGTGTTGTAAAAAACTGATCCATTACCAGCTGATATTGATTTTCTTTTTCCACTTTCGTTACATCTTCCAAAGCAATATCCGCAAATAATGCTTTGTTATTCATCTCATCCAAGCTGTTTTTCCAATTCCAATCGTCCATTAATTCTATCCCATTTCCCTTTAACTCAGGGTTTATATTAATTTCTGAAGGCGTATTTTGTGCTGATATAGAATTCCCAACAGAAGGTGAAAACGCACAAGCAAGTACGACTCCTGTCAGACATACCACCATAAATATACCATTAGACACTGCAGTTACTTTTTTAGAATAACTCCTTTTTTTCATGATAAGAGTTAACCTCCTTTTAATTCCTTTTTTCGTTTCACATAACGTTGAATAAATACCTTCTTGTTTACTAATCACTCTAGATAAAACATTTAAAATGGTTTCTCCGTAAAAACGTCTTTCTTTCATAGTCATATTCCGCACCACCACTTCATCACAAGACATCTCACTAAGATTGTCAATATAATGCACCATCCTAAATACTAGGGGATTAAACCAATGTAAGACGTTGGCAAACAAAGCTACAGTCTTAACCCATAAATCTTTTCTTTTGTAATGAGTAAGTTCATGATAAAAAATAAAGTTTAACTCCTGTTTGGTCATCTCCACTTCAGGTAAAATTAAAAAAGTTTTCACCAATCCTGCTAAGATAGGGGTATTAATATTACCATTAGATAAAAGGGTAATCTGCTGTGTAATCCCCATGTTCAATTTGCATGCCTGATATATTTTATATGTATTGCAATCTTGTTCTACAGGTAAACTAGTTTCCAGAAGCTTTCTTTTAAATATAAAGAAGTGAGTACCCTTATAGGCTATAAATACTACCATCCCCAATAGCCATATATATGGTAGAAAACGCAAAAAATCCTCCATATAAATAATTCGTTTTGTTTCTAAAACAGATTGTTGTACAATTGAATCTGTAGAAGCTTTAACGTTCTCGTGTTGCGTATTTTTCGAAGAAACGAAAAGCATATCTGAAATTCTTGTTTGTGGAACGATAGAAATATGAGCAGAAGTCATCCATTGATTAGATATCCTTCCGAAAATATTCCCCACTGGCACAAGTAAAAAAGCAATCACGACAATGCTTACATAGTAGTTCCATGCCACAGGAAAAACCCTTATTGTAACAAAACGCAAGATAAAAATCAGCAATAAAAGAATTCCACTTATAGCAGACATCATCACTATAGTTTCAAAAATCATACCAAGCACACAAATCACCTACCTTTGGGAAAGCCATTTTTTTAGCTCTCTAATTTCTTCTTTACTGATACCATCCCCTTCATACAAAGCAGCAATAAAACATTTTATTGATCCTTTATGAACCGAATTAAGGAAGGAACGTGTTTTAAACTGCCTGTACTCACACTCT
>JAQUGH010000152.1 GCA_028684195.1 Clostridia bacterium
AGCGTTTTTCACCCAACCATTAGCGGCTAAAACATTAAAAATTGAAATAGCCGTTCTTGTCTTCCCAGAACCTGTCGCCATGACTAAGGGATTTTCTATGACCTTTTTCCAAAGTATCACAAACAGCTTGTACCGCTCTTTTTTGATATTCTCTATCAATGATTTTATCATCTGTATACACTATATCTAGCGATTTTTTGTTAGTTCTCTTAAATATCGTCCATTCTAATTCTTCTTTTGTAAAAATACCTAATACTTGTCTCTCTGGGTAACTCCTATCATCCCATAAGCAATATTCAAACCCATTTGTATAAAAAATAAGAGGTCTTCTTCCATATTGTTTTTCCAAACAATCCGCATATAGTTTTGCTTGTTGTTTCCCCACTCTAGGGTCAACGCACGTTTTCTTTGCTTCCACTACTGCTAATGGTTTCCCGTTTTTTCCAAACAAAACGTAATCCGCAAACCCTATTTCCTGTTCATTAGGCATTCCTTTTACTTCTACTTCTTCTTCACAATCTTTTCCTATCTTCCAACCAGATAATTGCAATTCCAAATCAATATACATTTTTCTTGTCTTAAATTCGCTAAGCTGCTCAACATTAAATTCTCTTTGCTCTTTGTTTTCTGTTCTCTTCGCAGTAAATTGTTTCCTTAACTCTTTATTTTCTTTAATAACTTCTTCCAGCTTTTTATCTTTCGACCCCAATCTTTCATATAAATCCTTTAATTCTTTACGAGTTTTCTTATGTTGTTCACTATCATAAAGCAAACTTTCATCAAAAGAAGCTTCATTTAATTCATCCGAATAGCAATAATCCAGCCATGCAATAAATTTATATAAATTTTCAAGAGATAAGACTGCTTGTTCTTTTGTAATAGCTCTATTAGTATGTACTGCACTATTTCCTAATTGAACAATATATTTAAGCAAAGGAAATAATTTAATGTCTATAATATTCCTAAAATTATAATCATGAATCAAGGAGGATAAATTATCTTGATAAGGTGCTTTTAATTCTCCATCATTACCGAACACCCATTTTACAGCGAGTTCAAGCGCACGTCTTGATAAAATAGCTGTCGTTGCATATGATACCAAAAGGCTTTTTTCAGCTTCAATACACGCTCCTGAAAAGCTATTATATTGGTCATGCTTTTTTAGAAAGCTAAAATTACACATGGCACTTACCTCCTAGACTATACTACATTACGACTATGATACCCTACGTTACATCACGATACTACATGATAATTACAATTATAACGATGAATATATCTACGATGTATTATGAAACTTCATAATACATCACGATACTTCTTCGTCAAGGAAAAGCTCTCCCTTGAATGCCCTTTGCATAAGGCTGTTGAAGTTGTTCTCCATCTCGGTGAGTGATTGTTGCATAAGTTGTTTTTGTTTATAATACTTGAAAAATATCTCACCAAAGACATCCTGTAAATCTTTATTAGGCACTATAAAAGTTAATTCTGAGAGTTTACCTTTACTAAGCATACCTTTCATTGAATTCGTAGATGCTTTCTGAATATACTTTTTTGATACCAACATTAATACATACATAAAATAGACATCTGAATTCAAAGGTATAATAGCATTAATTTGTTGGTTAAATGCAACCCTTTTGTCTGTAATAGCTACATTCCCTATGCAATCTAAACTTCCAGCAATACAAGTCATTAATATCGTCTTTTCATCTACAACTCTTCCAACATCAGCACCCGATTTAGAAAGTCTTTCTTTCGCTGAAGTAATATATACATCAGACGTATTTATATTTCCTGATTTTATCCAATCAATATAATCACCATAATATTCATCAATCTTCCTACTAGGAGTATTTCCAGTAACTAATTCAGAAAGATCTCCAATCCTCTTTACTTCCCACCCCATAGGATTAGTCACAGGATCGCCAAACATATCGTAAAACACACTTTGAATCAAATTATCCAGTAATTCAATTTGCTTTTTGCGTAAGTCGATAAGTTCCTGTGCTTTGTCCAAAACTTCAACGATTTCCTTTTGTGTTTGGAGCGGTGGGAGGGGAACTCGTAAATTATTAATATGTTCATTCCTAATATTATTTATATTTGCTCCATTAGATAAATTTGAAATAATGTATCTATAATAAGATGATTGGAAATAGTATCCTAAATACTTGTGATTAACTCCACTGTTAGGTCTTATTATTTTACAAAAAGCTCCAAACGAAACTTCATAATCTCTTAAAAATTGTGCAGCTTTACCAACAATATTTTTACTTCCGCTTGAAGCAGCAATAATAATATCCCCTTCTCTAACCAATTGATTTCCTTTAATATTTTTATTACTTACAAATACTAAATCATCAAATTCTATTTTTCCATCGACTATATTATTAGCTCTCAATACGGGTTTGTGGTCACTATCTAAAGCAACAGATAAATCACTCTCTTTATATGTTACACCTCTTATTTGTTCTGTTAAACTTTTCATAGGAACTTTACTATACCTAGACTTCACTCTTTTAAACTCCCTTCAAGCATTTTTTTAAATCTTTAATTTTTTCACTAATCTCATCCTCTATCTCCTCAATCTTCTCCAATATCGCCTTCGGCTCTTCATACACCACTTCTTCATACTCAATCTCTTTATATCTATTTATCGACAAATCATAGTCATTTCCTACTATCTCTTCTTTACTTACCATGAAAGACTGCTCTGTTCTCTTTCTATCAACTTCCCCCTCCAAGTTATGGTATCGCATCACAATATCCTCTATATCATTCTCTTCAACAGGTTGCCTTTTATCATCCAAAGACAAACCATCAGCTTTCATATCGTAGAACCATACATTATCTGTTCCACCTGCTCCTGTCTTGGAAAATATCATTATTGCAGTTGATACCCCTGCATATGGCTTGAATACTCCGCATGGCATAGAAATTATAGCGTGTAAATGATGCTTTTCTATTATCTCTCCCCGAATTGCCCTATGTGCATTTGAACTTCCAAACAATACACCATCAGGAACTATCGAGGCACAACGCCCACCTTTTCTCAATATCCGAAGTATGAGAGACAGAAAGAGTAATTCTGTCTTTTTTGTTTTTGTTACCTTTAATAAATCCGCTGAAACTGATTCATAATCTAATGACCCTTTAAACGGTGGATTTGTTAAAACTAATGTGTACTTTTCTTTATCCTTGTTTTGCTCTGACAAAGAATCCCTATATTCAATATTTGGGTTTTCTACTCCATGAAGCATCATATTCATTGCCCCTATACGAAGCATTGTTCTATCCATATCAAACCCAAAAAACATCTTATTGTTATAATGATTTTTTAGCTCCTGTACTGTAAATAAATCCTCATTATTTTTCTGTAAATATTCCCCTGCTGCAACTAAAAACCCTGCTGACCCTGCCGCTGGATCAAGAATAATATCCGTTGGTGTTGGTTTTACTAATTCCACCATCATCTTGATAATATGGCGTGGCGTTCTAAATTGACCGTTTGTCCCTGCTGAAGCAACTTTAGATAAAAGATACTCGTACAAATCACCTTTCGTATCCATATCCTTCATAGGAATAGTATCTAAATTAGTAACAATCTTTTCTAGCATTTGTGGTGTCTGTATCAGAAAAATAGCGTCATTCATATATTTGGAATATGCAGAGTCTTTGCTTCCATGCAACTTTTTTATAAAAGGGAAAACTTTGTTAGCTACAATTTCAAACATCTTAATAGCCTCTAACTGTTTATAATTCTTCCATCTTAATTCCTGTTGTTCTTCATTAAATATTTTTGTTGGTTCTATCCCAAGAATCAAGGAATTTTCTTCATTTTCCGTTTGTTTATCATCTAATCCCTTAATAAACAGCAAATATGTGATTTGCTCTATAACTGATAGTGGATTTGTAATTCCGCCTGTCCAAAAAATCTCCCAAATTTTGTCTACCTTGTTCCTTATTTCTCCTGTAATCAATGTATTCCCACCTAATCTTTCATTTTAGTCGATTATTATTAGTCAAAATCTCAGATTTAATTATATCATTGAAATTATTCTTTTACTAGAAAAGATAAAAAATTGTTATTTTTTAGCGAAAAGTGTTGCCTGAATATTACTAACCCCTCTTAAGCTAATGACTATAATACATAAGCCCATCATTGCAGTTATCTTCAATAAAAACTCTTTAATCCTGCACTACAACGGAAAAAAGCTCCGCAAAGCAGAGCCTTTTTAAGATTATTAAGTTGACAATTACTACCTATATCTATTCTTCATGGATAGGGACAGGTCTTGTGTAAATATCGTCATACATCCCACCATAAATCTCTACAAATTTTGTTATGCAGGTATTAAGATCATTGCGACCTGCACCTTCTACTTTTATTAAAATCATATAATACCCATCTTTTGTATCTGGGTCTGTATACCATTTTCTATCTGATTCCGATGGTATAGTATCAAAATGGTATGTCTTTAAGGGCAACTTCCAAACTGCTGTCCCTTTTCCTGCTGTTCCTTCAACTCTTTCCAGCTCTATATTTTGTCCCTTCATTACATAATTGGGATTCCAAAAAGTTGCTGTTACTTTTTGTGGTCCATAGTAGGTTGTCCCTACTTTTTCCGCTTTTTCTGGAACTTTTTCTTCCCAGTCATTATCATATTTTGTTGTTACAGAGAATAAAAATCCATATCCTGCTCTGGTTATTTCTTTTGCATTTAGTCCGTTTTTTTCTGCATAGGGTATGATTTCCCATGCTCCTCT
>JAQUGH010000024.1 GCA_028684195.1 Clostridia bacterium
TTTCTGCTTCGGCTTCTATTTCAGTTTTTGTAACCGTTGTAGCTGTTTTACTTGATTCCGTTGTTTCTCTCCTACTAATAGCTAAAGCAGTCAATGGTATACACTGCATCACCATCATAACCAAAGTAATTACCGCTACTATTTTATTGATTTTTTTCATCCGATTCATTCTTATCTTCCTCCTTTTGTATATTTTATTTTTGGCATTTTATGATTTTTTTCAGTTAATTGATATTGCATTTTATAGACATATAATTTTTATAACGACAACATTTCTATTTTACTACATTTGTTTTATTAAACAAGAGACATTTTGTCGAACATTGTCGAATTGTATAACGTTTTCATATTATTTTTATTAAAATGAAAGGATAATTGCAAAAATAGCATGGACAAATCATGGGCTTATCAAGAAAAACTACCTCTATGATTTACCCATATCCGTACTAAAATATCCTTTGATCGTGATAAATATAAACATTCATTAACAAACCCAAAACCATCATATTTGCAAGCAGAGAACTTCCCCCATAGCTAACAAAAGGAAGAGGTATCCCTGTAATGGGCATAATACCTATGGTCATCCCAATATTCTGTAACACATGAAAAATAATCATGGACACTACGCCAACGGCAATTAAACTTCCATAGGTATCCTTCGATTTTCTGGCAATTATAATCCCACGATAAATTACAACAAAAAACAACAGTAATAGTATAGCTGATCCAATAAAACCAAATTCTTCAGCCAAAACACAAAATATAAAATCTGTCCACTGTACAGGTAAGAAATCATTAATATTTTGAGAACCCATCCCCCATCCTTTGCCTAATAAACCTCCTGACCCTACTGCTATCTGAGACTGAATTACATTCCATCCCGTGTAATGTGGATCGATCATCGGATCTACAAACACTACTAATCTCATAAGTTGATAGTCTTTCAAAGGGATCCACCAATCCCACGCATAATGCCCATATATTGCTAGAACAATAATCCCAATTCCTCCCCCTATTAGTGAAAACAAAAGGAGTGGTGATGCACCTGCCACTAAAAGCATGCCAAACATTATAGCTACATAGACAAGTCCCGTCCCCAAATCAGGTTGTTTAAGAATAAGTAACAGCGGAACCCCTACATAAATAAATACTGGGATTAAATCCTTAAAGGTATTCAGTTTCCCAATTCTTGGAGCAAGGAATTGTGCCAATCCCAAAATTAATAAGGCCTTTACAATTTCCGCAGGTTGAATCTTATATGGGCCAATAGGTATCCACGCCTGAGCTCCATTCGTTTCTTCTCCAAAAATTAAAACAGCAAGAAGCAATAATAAATTGAGAACATATATGTGAACTCCATACTTTGATAACTTACTATAATCAACAAACAAAACAACGATAAAAACTATTAATCCCACTACGATCCAAGCAATTTGTCGATAAACGAAACTCATATTGTATTTAACACTGGCATTAACCGTTGCACTATCTAAAACAAACAGACCCATCACAAGGATGAGTCCAACAGCTCCCAAAAGAAGGTAATCAAGATTTTTTATGACTCTAGCAATCTTCATAGCTCTTCACCCCGCTTTTCCCATAACACAATTATAACCTTGCAACAGCTTATTTCAATGATTTTTTAATCAGGTTATAATTATTGTTTCCCTTTACCTTCCGCACTGTACCCTGTTAAGCTTAATAACCGGAATATTAGCGACTAAAGCTACAGATTTTTCATCTTGACTTAGGGTAACTTCCGTTCCCGCCATATCAATCTCCATATAGGATGAAATAACCTTAAGCATATCCTCTTTAAGATCGTTTAAAAGTTGCGGGGAAATGCTCGACCGATCATGAACCAATACCAAACGTAATCTTTCTTTCGCAATACTTTTACTTGAAGACGTCTGTCTTCCCATTACTTTACTAAATAAGTCCATAGCTTCTAACCTCCTTATATACTAATTATTAAATCCCAATATTCTTTTTAATTTTCCAAGCAACCCATCCTCAACTTCCAATGAAACCAAGGGTACATTTTCCCCTGTTATTCTCTTGGCAATATTTCTATACGCTTGTCCTGCCCATGAATTCATATCCAAGACAGCAGGTTCCCCTCTGTTAGTTGATATCACAATCTTCTCGTCCTCCGGAACCACCCCTAAAAGTTCAATTGCTAATATATCAATCATATCATTAATATCCATCATATCCCCATTTTTAACCATTCTAGGGCGAATTCGATTCACAATAAGAGTAGGATTTCGCAACTCTGCTGCCTCCAATAATCCAATAATCCTATCCGCATCTCTAACCGCCGATATTTCTGGAGTAGTAACGACAACCGCTTTATCCGCACCAGCAATAGCATTTTTGAAACCCATCTCAATACCTGCCGGACAATCAATAATGACATAATCAAATTCTTCCTTAAGCTTACCACATAATTCTTTCATTTGCTCCGGTTCTACTGCTGATTTATCTTTTGTTTGTGCTGCAGGAAGAAGGCAGAGATTTTCAAATCTTTTATCCTTTATCAAGGCTTGCTTTAAACGACAATTACCATGTGTCACATCTACTAAATCATATACTATTCTGTTTTCCAATCCTAAAACCACATCCAAATTTCTTAAGCCTATATCTGTATCAACCAAAACAACCTTATTCCCTATAGCAGCCAAACCGGTACCAATATTTGCAGACGTAGTGGTCTTGCCAACACCACCCTTACCCGATGTAATAACAATAACTTGTCCCATCCTTATTTCCCTCCAATATTTTCAACATATTTGCCAACGTTCTCTACAACCTCGCAGATTATACCTCCCTCATAAATACGGGCTATTTCAGGTTTTTGAGGTTCTTCATCCGGAGCCCTTGTAATATAATTTGCAATACGCAACTGAGTAGGTTGTAGTTTTAAGGACATAATCCAAGCTGTTTCATCACCAAAAATACCAGCATGTGCTATTCCACGAAGACGTCCCATCACAATAATAAATCCAACTGCTTTAATTTCTGCACCGGGATTAACATCACCGAAAATAAGAATATTACCATCAAAACTTATATTCTGACCTGAGCGAATATTCCTTTCAATAACAAGTGTCGGTTTATTGTTAACATGGTCTGTGCTTATTAAGCCTTCCTCTTTGATTTGTTGTTGGTCGTTATCAGATTCAGATAACTCCTTTTCTGTATCTGTTTTTATACATTTTATCTTCAGACCGCTTCCCTCAAATATCTTCCATAGCTCCCCCACTTCTTCTGCCAACAAGGTTCGTGCTTTTGTGTTAACTATAACACTTGCACCTTTGAAAAAATGTCCATTCTCTCCTATCAATCTTTCTTTTATCTCCGCAATTATAACATCCCATAAAACATTTTCATCACATATTATCAATAAACCTTCTCTGTTCCCTTTAATCGTAATAATATTATTTTTCATTTGTAACACACTATACCTCCGATTGTTTTTTGAAAACAGACAACCAACTTTAACCTATTTTCTCCACATTTATAGCAAATCCCTGCTCCACAAACTAAAAAAAGCAAGATTTTTTCCACATTCTTTTGTCATAAAACGACAACGTTTTCTATTAATGTTAATTTATATGGCTACTATTGTATTTTGAAATATTCTTCAAAAACTGCTTTAGCTACTCGTCCAACAGAACCACCACCACTAAAGCCATGTTCCATAACACCAGCAAAGGCAATTTGGGGGTCATCTCCAGGAGCGAATGCAATGAATAGACCATCATAGTCTTTGTTCTTAATATATCCAACTCTCCCAGGTTGAGCTGTTCCTGTTTTAGCCCCCACCTTAATTTTTTCAGGGAAATTCCTGAATATCGAATAAGCTGTGCCACCAGGAGCTGTAACAGCCAGCATAGCATCTCTAGTTTTTTTAAGATTTTCAGGTGCTATATTTACTAACTTAATTAATTCCGGCTTATATTCCTCGATAATATTTCCATTAGCATCAATTATTTTCTCCACAATATATGGTTTGTACCGCTCTCCACCATTAGCAAGGGTAGCTACATAATTAGCTAGCTGAATAATGGTATATTCATTGTAGCCTTGTCCAATACCCGTATTATAGGTATCCCAATCATGCCAAGTTGTATAATGTGCAAGCTGATTCTTTCTTTCCTGTTCCCATACTTTTTTTTCATTTTTTAGCTGCAATTCTAATTGCTTTTTCTCTTCATCAGTTGTGACAACAGCTATTTTTTTACTATACTCTTCTTCTAAAGCTACAATTTTTTTATCAATCTTTTCATTGATACCCTTTGCTCTATCCTCAAATTTGTTTTTCTGCCATTCCAAATCAGGCAAAGTTCCCACACTTTCATAGGGAATATCTATTCCTGTAATCTCCCCCAATCCAAAATCTTGCCCCACTCTACCTATCTCCACAATTCCTGCTCTACGTGCCATTTCCTGAAAATATACATTACACGACTTTGCCATCGCACTATAGTAATTCACGTTTCCATGAACACTCCAACATTTTATATAAGGTGGATTCCAATACTTTCCATTGCAAAGCACATTATCTTCAAGTATCATTTCCCCCGACTCTAAAGCCGCCATCCCTGTAATGGGTTTAAATATAGAACCCGGAACATAGCTCCCTTGCACTGCTCTATTATATAATGCAGGTGGAATATTTCTAAAATAGTAATCAACTTTTTCTTGAGTAAGGTGTTTCCCGTTAAAATCATCTGGATTTAAAGTAGGACGGCTTACCATAGCTAATACCTTGCCCGTATTTACATCCAAAAGAACTGCCGCACCGGCCATCGCCTTAGGATGTTTTTTTTGAACTTCTACCATAGCCTCATCAAATGACTGTTCCATTACCTGTTGTAATTTTAAATCAATTGTAATTACAAGCTTATCACCTTGTACAGATGGAATAGCACGAATTTCTCGTACTGGTTGATTTTTAGAGGTAACTTCCATTTGACGAAATCCATTTTTACCTCGCAAATATTGTTCATAGTTCTTTTCTATTCCTGTTTTTCCTACTAAATCAGTCATTCCATAATCTTCAAAACCCGGCTTTTCCAATTCCTCTTTAATTGAATGAACATATCCCAAAAGATGTCCCGCTAAAGCTCCATAATTGTACGAACGCTGGGGATATACATCAACGCTCACTCCAGGTAGAACACGTCTCCTTTCTTCAATAGCTGTAACAATCTCCATAGAAACATCTCTTTTTATAACAATAGGTTCAAACAGTCTACTTCTTTGAGCTGTTATAATTTTTTCTATGCTATTATACGTGATTTCCGAGTCGTTCAATATAATAACTAACTTTTTGATAACTTCATCAATATCTTGATCCTTTAATCCAAGATAATTCAAGGAAACAGTAAAGACAGGTCTGTTCGTTACTAAAACTTGCCCTTTATTATCCACAATTTCTCCCCTAGAGGCTACCTCAGGAATCCAGCGCATAGTATTTGATTCTGCTTTCGTTTGATAAATATCTGCTTCTATTAGTTGTAACCAAGCCAAACGTAAAAATATCACAATAAAAATAGCAATTACTATACCAAGATATATCCGCAACGTACTTTTAAGAATTATTTTTGGCTTATTATCTTCCATTATGATTCCACCTCTAATAATTATAGCGCTTGTTCTTTTGTGTCCATCGTAACCCCTTTATAAAAGTGAGAATAAACAAAAGGTACCAAACAAGTATTACAAATTGCTACGGGGATTACTTTCCAAAAGAAAAGACCCCAATTCCAATTCAAGCCCGCTACTTCACCCAATAATATTATAATAACTCCATTAAGAATACTAGCTAAAAAAAGAGATACCACAGGAACCAACAAATTCTCCCGAAAAGCTCCTTCTGTTAGCCAACCCCATATGAAAGAAATTATCCCCTTCGCCAGTGCATTCATTCCAATATATTTTCCTAAAAATATATCTTCAACCAGCCCCAAAAAAAACCCAAATAAACTTCCTTTAAAAGGTCCTTTAAAGAGACTGTTAAATACAACTATTATTAATAAAATATCAGGCTTTACACCAGCAATTGTTAGATGAGACAAAATGGTAGACTGTAAAATTAATCCCCCTACACCTAATAGCGACAAAATAACATAGTAATACATTAATTTTCTCCCACTATACTATTTTCAGGTATTTTTACCTGTTTCATAATAAAAATTTCTTCTAAACATGAAAAATCAACAAAAGGCTGTATGATGGCTACTTTCATTAATCCACTCGGTTCAGAAACAATTTCAGTTATTTGACCTATGCGTATTCCCTCTGGGAATATACCACCCAGTCCAGAGGTCACAACAGTCTGTCCTACCTCAACTAAGGTGTCATGTGGAAGATGAATCATTTGTAAATACTGCGAATTATTAACCCCCTCAACAACCCCAGGCGTTAACCTACTTTCAAAAATCCTACCTCCCACTGCCCCTTCTCTATCCAAAATCAATAATATCTCAGCTGTATTATTAGTAACTCTTATAACTCTTCCAATTAATCCGTTACTATTCACAACTGTCATTTCTACCTCAACACCCTGTTTACTTCCTTTATTTACAGTAAGTGTTTCATACCAGCTAGACGGATCCCGCCCAATAACTTTAGCTATTTCCAATTCGTAATTATTTTCTTTTTCTTTTTTATAGTTCAAGAGTTTTAACAAGCGTTGATTTTCTAATTTTTGCCTTTTTAATGAAAAAACCTCTTCCTCCAGTACAACAACTTTATGAGCCAATTCCTTATTTTGTTGTCTTAACAGCTTATTATCACTAAAATATGCAAGTAAATCATCGGTCGCTTCCATCGCAACAGTAATCCCCTCTTGAAAAGGTGCAATTATTTCACGAAATGCACCACCAAGTGGAAACATCCTTTTATCATCAACACCTGTAGTAACCATTACCCTCAATATAATAATTAAAATAACTAAAATTGATAATCCGCCTATAATTTTCTTTGTTTTGGTCACCACTAACCACCTAGCCTATATGTTTATTCGTTATAGTCAACCTTTTTAACACTTCAATATTTTCTAACGTCTTTCCTGCTCCTATGGCTACTGCATTTACCGCCTCATCTGAAATATGAACCGGCATACCTGTTTGCTGTCTAATAAGTATATCCAATCCATGTAACAATGCCCCTCCGCCTGCCATCATAATACCTCGTTCCATAATATCTGAGGCAAGCTCAGGAGGTGTTTTTTCTAAACAAATTTTAATAGTTTCAACAATTGCTGATACCGGTTCAGAAAGTGCATCCATTATTTCCTTAGAATTTATCTCGATAAGCTTAGGAAGACCCGTCACCATATCCCTACCTTTAACTTGATATTCTTTAACACCCTCTTCTGTCTCAACAGCAGATCCAATATTAACTTTTATTTCCTCCGCAGTTCTTTCTCCGATCAATAAACTATACGTCCGTTTTATATAATGTATTATCGCCTCATCCATTTCGTCTCCACCAATGCGTATACTCCTGCTTGTCACTATTCCCCCTAACGAAATAATCGCCACATCGGCAGTTCCTCCTCCAATATCTACAATCATGTTACCAGTAGGTTCATGGATTGGAAGACCCACCCCAATCGCCGCCGCCATAGGTTCTTCAATAAGATATGCCTCTCTCGCTCCCGCTTGAATAGCAGCTTCTTTTACAGCTCTCTCTTCCACTGTAGTAACACCTGCAGGTACACAAATTACTATCCTTGGTTTATTAAAATAGTTTATACTATTCCCAACAGCCTTTCTGATAAAATAGCGGAGCATCGTATGTGTTACCTCAAAATCAGCAATAACACCATCCTTCATTGGACGAATAGCAACTATATTCCCTGGCGTTCTACCAATCATCTTTTTAGCATCATCGCCAACCGCCAACACACTCCCCGTATCCCTATGCATAGCTACAACCGAAGGCTCATTAAGAACAATCCCTTTCCCTTTTATATAGACAAGCGTATTAGCTGTTCCTAAATCAATACCTATATCTTTAGATAAAAACATTTTATTAATATTCCCCTTTCTAATATTCAGAATTATTATGATAGCTTAGGCAAAATATCCTTTTTCCTTCATACTCAAATAACTGTTTTGTCCCAAAATAATATGATCTAAAATCTTCACTCCTAATATATTCCCCGCTTCACACAACCTTTCTGTAATAGCCACATCTTCCTTACTAGGTCGTGTATCACCACTAGGATGGTTATGTGCAAGTATCAAACTTGCCGCACTTCTCTTAATAGGTAATTTAAAAACCTCCCTCGGATGAACAAGTGAAGCATTCAAACTTCCCACAGATACTTCATCAATCATGATAACTTGATTTTTAGTATTAAGATTAATTACTTTGAAATGTTCACGATCTAAATAGCTCATTTCTCCCATCAACAAGCTAGCAGCATCAGAAGGATCATGAATACTAGGTTTAAATCCCATTCTTTGTCTAGCCAATCTTCTTCCTAACTCCAAAGCAGCCTTAACCTGTGCTGCTTTGGCTAAACCAATCCCTTTTATATTGCTAAGCTCCTCTGTACTCACCTGCGTAAGGTATGTTAAACCCCCTGACAATAAAATATCTTGAGCTAAATCCAGAGCCGATTTTTCTTTAGTTCCTGTCCTCAGCAATATTGCTAAAAGCTCATGATCAGCTAAAGTATCTGCTCCATGTGAAATAAGTTTCTCTCGTGGTCTCATTTCCTCTGGATAATCTTTGATTGAAATATGCTTGACTTTATCATCCACACACATATTCAACTGTTTTCAACCTCCTAATATCTTAATCCCACATTTTCTAAAAAGGTTCATGGTTTTGACCATAGGAAGTCCCATCACATTGTAATAACAGCCTTCAATTTTTTCCACCAGAAGTCCCCCTAACCCTTGAATACCATAAGCTCCGGCTTTATCGAAGGGCTCCTCACTTTGTATATATTTTTCTATCTCTTGCTCCGTCAAAATTCTAAAATATACTTTAGTTATTTCAACATCTTTAAATACCTGTCCTGTTATAGCATTTATTACACAAATTCCAGTCATAACCTCATGAACATCTCCTGACAAAAGAGAAAGCATTTTCTTAGCTTCTGTTTTGTCAATCGGCTTCCCCAAAACATCTTCTTTCCTTACAACAACAGTATCAGCAGCCAAAATTATCTCTCCTGTGGAAGAAGCTACTGTTCTAGCCTTCTGATAAGCTAAATCTTGTACCCATACACAATACGGATTAGATGGTTTGTCCTCTTTCATCTGACTATTAACTACCCGATATGATACTCCCATTTGACTAAGAATATTAGCGCGTCGTGGAGAACCGGAAGCAAGAACAACATCCATTAAATATACCTCCAAAAACTCTTAAACTCAAACTAAAAACTCATTCAACTAATAATACTATACTACATCCTAAAATAAATAAACAGTGCCAAAAGAAAACCTATAATACTAGACACATTAAGCTTCAATATTAAACCGAAAGTTACTTTGGCTACCATAAGATCTACAGTTGTAGGTGCTAATCCAATAGACTGAAAACCCCTATTAAGAATAGGATAACTATCTCCAAAAGAGGTTCCAATAAGACTTCCTATCATACCTCCAATTGCCAATAATATTAGCAAAAACCAAAGATTTTTAGGTGCAATGTACCCTTTCAAAATAAAACCCCTCTCACAAGAACATCTTATCTTAGTTTAACATCCTACTTCTTACTAAACAAGCTAATATTTTGTAGAAATTACTGGTACAAAAAGCTTAACCACTCATCCTCGCTACTAAAGCGATTGTGTTATGAATAAAAAAGCGACGGTTAGCTATTCGGATAAAGCCTTCTCCTTTTCTGTAAAATACTCCAACAACCACGCTAAAACTTCAGGATTATTCACTGGAATATCATTTAAATGTTCTTTAATTTCTTGTGTACTGATACTAAAGCATTTCTTATCGCATTGATGTTGATAAGAAAATTCTACATCCGATGACCCAGACATTATAGAGATCAATGTTGTTGCCATATTTCCAAGAGGTGGTCTATCAATATGATCTAAACAAAAAATTGTTCTAACTATGGTTCCTTTCCCGGGAATGGATTCTATTGTTAAATCTCCCCCACAAGTTCGAGCATTAGCCTGTAATAATGATAATCCCAATCCCACTTTTCGTGTTGTTCTCGTAGTATAAAAAGGATCTAATACTTTATTAATCGTTTCTTTATCCATGCCCTTACCATCATCTTTAATTTCAATATACATCTTGTTTTGTTCAGTATCTTCAATAATACTAATCCCAATATTTTTAGCCTGCGCAGCCAAAGAATTTTGAACAATATCTAAAATATGTAATGATATTTCTCTCATGTTTTCACCTATCTTAAAGTTCTAATATAACGTCCTTCTTCATTCCTTAGAGCTTTTTTTATTTCTTCAATATTTATTTCTTCCATATAACCATAGCATTGAGGAGCTTGTATACCATCCCAATGATGAGCATCAGAGGAAACTATATAATTGTATCCTTCATTTTTTATTTGTTCCAGCTGTTTAACATTTCGGGGAAGGAATGGGGTAAACTCTACTCCGTCTAAGAAAAGTCCCGGTGGGATATATCCCAAATGTCCCCATAAGCTAAAAGCCTGTTTATCAACATGAGCGGCTATACAAATCCCCTTTAATTCATGAACTGCTTCAACCGCATCCTCAATTGTAAAGCTTGTCCCAACGAGGAGTAGCTTATCTAACTCTCTTACCAATTCATCATCTTTATTAACAATCCACTGTTCTCCAAAATATTCCTTACTGTTCTTTAAAGGTGGTAACTTTTTATATACTATCTCCTGCCACAAATTAGTCTGTCTTAGCGTATCAAAAAGACAAATTATGTGAACATCCTCTTGTGTTTGCAATTCCATTCCCGGAATTATTTTTACGCCTAATTCTTTCCCTTTTTCCATAAAAGATGCCACATTTTCAGACGTATTATGATCCGTTATCGCAAGAGCATCAATGCCTAATTCCTTGGCATATTCAAGAACTACCGAAGGGATCATGCTATCATCTGCACAAGGAGATAATAGTGTGTGAATATGCAAATCCAAAGCCCACTCTCTCATAACCGCTACCTTTCTAAGCCTAGCTTAAATAAGGAACTCGCTAATTCATATGCTTTGTCATTTGAACTTAAAAGTACAAGCTTTTCTTTCCGGGCTTTTTCTATAGTATCAGCCTGTGGCAAATGACCTTCTAAAAACACCACACCTCCTAAATTCAGAAGTTGCGCTACAGCAACTACATTCATATGTGTCTGCACAGTAAACCAAATATCACCTGCTTGAGCATTAGCCATAACGTTACTAAGTAAATCACCAATATAACATCCTGTAATTTCTGTTGATAAGCTCATTTCACTTTTGTTCAATACTTCAAGTTGTAAATTATCAATGATTTTTTTTAGTTCCATAATATCCTCCCAATCAATTTGATATAGCAAACCGCTTTAATAATTTCTTGTGCTACTACCCGCTATACCTGCACTAAATAATAAGCCACAGGCCTCATACATACAGCGTTTTGTACAAAGTAAAGGGATCTTATTTTCTATTGCAAATTTAATCATTTCTTCATTAGGCACCTTCCCACGCACAAAAACCACCCCTACTAAGTCCAACATTTCCGCTGTACGAAGCACTTGGAGATTGACAAGACCTGTTAAAAGAAGGGTTTTTTCTTTTGTAAAGGCTAATACATCACTTAACAAATCCGCTCCACATATTGTTTCTACTTGTACGTCTTTTAAATCTATTTGAGTATATGTTCCAGCATCTAATATTTTTTGTATCTCTGCAAGAATCATGTCTTCCCCCCCATACATAATCTATAGCTTTATTATAGTACCAAATTATTTCTTTACCAAGTAAAAAGTAAAATATATATAAAAATAAAAGCACTATTTAAGTGCTCCTACTTTTTGTTTACCAAGTTATAAGTAAGTACTTCTAAATTAACAACCAAATCTACACTTCGATGTTCCACATGCTCTGGAACAGAAATAACCGTAGGTGCGAAATTAAGAATTGATTTTATCCCAGCTTTTATAAGGATATCAACAACCCCTTGAGCATAAGTAGCAGGAACAGCAACTATCCCAATCTGTATATCGTTTTCTTTTATAAAATTATCCATATCAGTTATAGAATATACTAAAACATCATTTATTTTTGAGCCAATTTTATTTTCATCATTATCAAATACAGCCTGAATGTTAAATCGTCTCTCTTTAAAGCCTTTATAATGAGTCAACGCTGAGCCTAAATTACCAGCTCCTACAATTACTACTTCCCACTCATTATTAATCCCTAAAATCTCGGTAATTTGCTTATCCAGAATCCTGACCTTATACCCAACGCCACGTGTTCCGAATTCTCCAAAGTATGCTAAATCCTTGCGAACTTGGGCTGATGTCCCATTTACACCTTCGGCAATCTCTCCGGAAGAAACATTAGTTACACCTTTTTCCCATAATTGTTTAAGATAACGAGAATAAATCGAAAGCCTGAGCACCGTTGCTTCAGGAATTTTCATGCTTTTCAAAAGCAACCCCTCCTTGTGCAAAAATTATATCATATTGCAATATTGTTGTATATACTTAATATGAAAATTAAATACTCATCCTCAATTAAACTTAATTGCAAAAGTAATTTCTACCCCCAGTATTTTCTTCTTAAAAAACATCGATACTCTTCCAACAAAGCCAATGCTTTTTGCTGACTTATTAACAAAGCTTTATCAGTCCAGTCCTTCTCCAACTGTCTTATGCTTTCCGCCCAGTGGAGGGATTTTTCAGAAAGAGCCTGCATATCTTTATATTTTTCATCGGTAATGTCTTGTCCTTCACCGTACAATTTTTCTAACGAAGCAGCCAAATTTAAGAATTTAGGTCTATTCCGTATAATATCATTATCATTAACGGATAGACTTGTATACAAAAGAAGTCCTTTTTCAAGGCAAAGACTTATTCTTCCTAAAAACGGAGCAATCTTTTCCTCTGCATACGTATCATCTGCAAAAAATTTAAAGGAAAACTCATTTAATTTGCCATGTATCACTTTTGCCTCTGTTTCTCCTACCTTAATCCTACTCGCTAAAGAAATTAAATTATCTTCATTACTTAAAAAGCCTAACAAGATTTTATAAGGTGCTTCGGATGTCACGACTACAGGAAAGTCTTTCTCCCCCATTTCCTTTTCAATACTTACAGCCAGTTCTTGTCGGTCAGATGATAAAACCAAAATGCTGTAATAATCGACTTCCTCAAGACGTAACGCTTTTGTTTTTTTTACACTTTTCTGAACATCATTATTTTCATTTATGTCTACGTGATTTTGCTGAGTTATATTTACAAGGTAAAAATTACCCAAGACACGTCCTATCAAAAGAGCTAAAAACAGAACTAATAAAATAACCCCTATCACAAAGACCATTTTTTTAAAATGAATAACTTTTATATTTTTCAAATCAGCACCTCTATCTTGACTTTAACCTTTCTTACCGCTCAACTGGCTAATCGTCAAATGCTTTTATAAACAATCAAGACAACTTCTAAGCTTATCTCAATGTTTGTCTACTCTATATTATGTTAGCTAGAGGTGCTTTTAGAACAGAATAAGATCATTGAAATAATTCTTTCACGCTACCTATCAGATATAATGACCCTGTAATTAAGATCATATCGTTTGGTCTTGCCTCATTCATTGCCCTTTTAAGAGCCTCTGCTAGATCTTCAATGACTTCAAGGCGAATTCTTTTGCTAGAAAATCTATCTTGAAGTCCAATCCAATTCTTTGCCCTGTTAGAATTTGGTCTTGTCACTATTACCATATCAATTAATGGTTCTAAAAATTCGCTAACAAGTGAAGTGTCTTTATCATCTAACATTCCTATAACTAATATTACACGACCCACTTGTTGCCGTTTTCTTTTCAACCATTTAGATAATGCCTCCAACCCTGCAGGGTTGTGTGCTCCATCAAGAACTACTAAAGGTTTAGTGCTAACAATCTCCAAACGACCAGACCATTTTGCTACAGCAAGACCTTTAACTATCGTGGAATGGTTTATTATCCAGCCCAATTCCTTCAATGTTTCTACAGCCATAATTGCACAAACTGCATTCACTGCTTGATGGTGTCCCAACAGAGGAAGAAACACATCCTCATAAATATTATGGGGAGTTCTTACTGAAATAATTTGTCCTTCAAATGCTTGTCCTTTAAATATTTTCCCTTCAGATAAATCCCCTTTTATTTCCCAGCTAGCTTGTCGATTCACTTCAATAAGCTGTGCTTGTAAATCTTTTGCTTTTTCTCGTATGACTTTTAGCGTTTCTTCTTCATTGCAAGCCGTTATTACTGGACACCCTTTCTTTATTATTCCGCTCTTCCTTTGAGCAATCTCTGGAAGTGTATTGCCAAGATACTTTGTATGTTCTATGGATACATTCGTTATTAGTGATAAAAGAGGATTTTTTACTACATTAGTAGAGTCCATATCCCCTCCCATACCTACTTCCAAAAGTAAAATGTCTACCTTCTCCCTAGCAAAATATAAAAATGCCAAAGCTGTTAAAATTTCAAACTCAGTAGGATATTCCCCTGTTTCCTGTTGAACCTTCTCCAATGCTCCAAATATTTCTTCCAATAGATGGGCGAACATTTCTTCGGATATATATTCTCCATTTATTGCGAATCGTTCTCTGTAAGAAATAAGGTGAGGCGAGGTATAAGCTCCTACCTTATAACCTGCCTCTTTTAATATAGATGCTATCATCGCAAGGGTAGACCCTTTACCATTAGTCCCACCGATATGAATAACTGGCATCTGTTCTTGCGGGTTATTAAATATACCTAACAGACTATTTATTCTTTGCATACCAAGATTGATTCCAAATCGTGTGTGTTTTTCAAGTTTATCTAGAGCTTCTTTATAATTCATCATCTCAGCCTTTCAAATCAACTATTCTTTCCAGAATAGCTTCTTTTTTATTGTTATAATCCACTAGCTTAGCTTTTTCCTTTGCTACTACTTCACAGGGTGCTTTAGAAAGAAAACCCTCGTTATCTAATTTCCCCTTAAGGCGAGCTATTTCTTTATCAAGATTAGCCCCTTCCTTCTCTAAACGAACCAATTCTTTTTTCACATCCACTAATCCTTTTAAAGGAAGGTAAACCTCAACACCACTAACAACCGCAGTAACTGCCTGCTCCGGTTTTTTAGGACAATTTAGTATAATATCAGCTTGATTTATACCAGCTAAATTCATAACATAACTTTTCCCTGCTTGAAGCCTAGCCAGCACTTCTTCATCTTGTGCCATCAGAACTGCTTCCACTTTTTTCCCAGGTAAAACGTTCATTTCACTACGCAAATTTCTGACAGCTTTGACAACCTCCATGATTACAACCATACATTCCTCTGCTTCTACATCAATTTCTGTTTTCTCTCCCTGTGGCCAAGAAGACAACATGATTGTCTCCCCTTCATGAGGCAGGCATTGCCATATCTCTTCTGTAATAAAAGGCATAAAAGGATGTAATAATTGCATCGTTTGACTTAAAGTTTTAGCTAACACAGCTTGGGCAGTCCTCCTGTTCTCCTGTGTTTCTTTCCCATATAAACTTGGTTTAGCCATTTCAATATACCAATCACAAAACTCATTCCAAATGAATTCATAAAGGAGTCTCCCTGTCTCACCCAAGTCATACCGCTCTAAACTATGCGTAACTTCTTCTGCAACTCTATTAAAGCGACTTCTAATCCAACGATCGGCAAGAGAAGGTTCAGTGGTTTCACCATTCTCATCAACATCTTCCAAATTCATCAAAGCAAACCGAGAAGCATTCCAAATCTTATTAGCAAAATTTCTTGTACCCTCTAAGCGTTCATTTTGAAAACGCATATCATTACCAGGAGTATTTCCTGTTATCAACATAAACCGCAAAGTATCAGCACCAAATTTTTCAATTACCTCTATCGGATCTATTCCATTTCCCAGAGATTTACTCATTTTTCGACCTTGAGAATCCAAAATCAAGCCATGAATAAATACTTCTCTAAAAGGAACTTCCGACATAGATTCCATTGCCGAAAATATCATTCGTGCAACCCAGAAAAATATAATATCTCTACCAGTAACCATCACAGATGTTGGATAATAGCACTTTAAATCTTCTGTATTATTAGGCCACCCTAGCGTAGAAAATGGCCAAAGTCCTGAACTAAACCACGTATCCAGCACATCGGGATCTTGCACCAAATCTTGAGAACCACACTTAGGACATTTATTAGGATCTTCTTTTTCACAAATAACTTCATTACATTCTTGACAATACCAGACTGGAATACGATGACCCCACCATAACTGTCGACTAATACACCAGTCACGAATATTTTCCATCCAATTAAGATATACCTTTGTGAATCTCTCTGGAACAAACTTGATTTTTCCATCTACTACCGCCGAAATAGCAGGTTCAGCAAGAGGTTTCATCTTCACAAACCATTGTTTTGATACCATTGGTTCAATAACTGTATTACAACGATAACATTGTCCTACCGCATGTTCATGATCTTCTATTTTAACTAACAAACCCATAGCTTTTAAATCAGTAACAATCTTTTCCCTAGCCTCATAACGATCTAACCCTTGATATTTTCCTGCAAATTCATTCATAACAGCTTGACGATCCATGACTGAAATATTTTCAAGATTATGCCTTAAGCCCATTTCAAAGTCATTAGGATCATGGGCAGGTGTTATTTTAACAGCACCTGTTCCAAATTCCTTATCTACATAATCATCTGTGATGATGGGTATTATTCTATCCGTCAAAGGCAATCTGATTTTTTTACCCACTAAATGCGTATAACGTTTATCTTCTGGATGAACAGCTACTGCTGTATCACCCAGTAATGTTTCAGGTCTAGTAGTAGCTATCACAATATATTCGTTACTATCAACTACAGGATATCTTACATGCCATAGTTTACCTTGCTGATCCTCATGTTCAACTTCAATATCTGAAATAGTAGTTTGACATTTAGGACACCAGTTAATTATATAATTTCCTTGATATATCAAGCCTTTATTGTAAAGATTAACAAAAGCCTCTCTAACAGCACGAGAACAACCTTCATCTAAAGTAAATCTTTCCTTTTGCCAATCACAAGAAGTTCCCAACTTTCTCAACTGCTTTGTAATACGATTTCCATATTGGTGTTTCCAATCCCAAACCCGCTCTAAAAATTTTTCTCTTCCAATGTCATGTTTAGAAATACCTTCTTTTGCTAACTGCTCTTCCACTTTTGCCTGTGTAGCAATACCTGCATGATCTGTTCCAGGTACCCAAAGAACATCATGTCCTTGCATCCTATGCCAACGAGTAAGAATATCCTGTAAAGTATTATCCAACGCGTGTCCCAAATGAAGAGAACCAGTAACATTAGGTGGTGGCATAACTATAGAAAAAGCTTCCTTTCCTTTATTTTTAGAATGGAAATAACCTTTTTCTTCCCATATTTTATACCATTTTTCTTCAACACTATTGGGTTCATAAACAGTAGATAATTTTTTTTCAACTGCCATTTCTTCTTCCTCCTTGTAATATAATCTTATAAAATAAAAAATTGAATATAAAAAAAATAAATAAAATCCTTCAGTCCAAAAAAGGACGGAAGGATTACATCTTTTCCGCGGTACCACCTTAATTCCCATAGGGGGCTCTCATAACTGCTATAACGCGCATACCGGCAGTATCTACTCTCGTGTACTCTTTTAGTATTTATTAGTACAAACAATGTACGAATAAAACAAACAACACAAATAAAAATACACTTTCAATACCACACCTCAAGGACGACTGAACACCATACCTAGCCCTAACGAACCTTCCAGCCAAGGGTTCATCTCTCTGTAAGGAACTATAGCATTACTATTTCCTCTCATAGGCGTATAGATAAATCTATACGCCTAATATCTTACCCATTTGTTCTGTTGTTGTCAAGGAAAGGACGCAGAAAAGAAAAATTGATTTTATAACGGTTAATGAAATTTTATGGGGATTCTTAAGTTATTTTTATATTATATTTCATAATTCAGATATTATTCTATAAATTTAAAGTAGATTTATATTGATTAATTGTTTCAAATACTTTATAATATAAAGTATAGTGTTTGTAAACTATTTATGGAGGATGTAACAATGAATGTTTTTGAATACTTAGGAAAAGGATTGAAGAAACCAGGATTTCTTAAAAGAGATAAAATTAAAACAACCGCAAAGGAGACAGGAGATTATTTTATCTCTACTCCCCAAGCAAAATCAGCAATTGAGGGAATAGAAGAAAAAGCAAAAACACTTATCAAAGTTGCCATTAAAGACTACCACGTTGAAATGAGAAGGAAAGAGCAACCTGACTTTAACGAAAAATTTCTTAATTATGGAAAAGAGGTATTAAAAAGAACAATGGAAGATATGTCACATGATCTATTGCCTCTTCCCTCTGATTACGAAAAATACTTAAGAACAAAAAGTCAAAAATTACCTGTATTCAATAGCGGATGGTTTAGCTATCACTTGAATATGAATAATGATTTTCTTAAAACTGCTCAAAAACAACTGGAGAATGAGTATAACAGAATTAATTTACACTACAGCGGGAATGAAGCTGTTGAAGAATTCCGGGATACCATAACTAGAAAACAAATTGAATTAATTCAAAAAATATATTCTGATAATATGGAGGAAGTATCTAAAAATACTGGGTTAATTCCCGCTAAGATTGATGTTGATATTCCAAAATACCTAGATCCCGACGTACAACGCAAACTAGATTATGCAATTCTTAACAATTGTTTAAAGATTGAAAAAGAATCAATCGAACGTCAATTTTCAACTACTAGATTATCATGTGTCTCTGTTGAAAAAGAAAAAGATATTAATCCGATTATTGAAGAAGCACTATCAAAAGCAAATGAAATTTGCAATACAGCAAGTGAAGAAATATTATATCATACTAGCAACGAAATGGAAGAGGGAAAATTACAAGAAGTAAAACGAATAATTAGACAAACAAATAATTTAACAGCAAATGAGATAAATAATCGGGCAAAGAGCGAAGCCAAATCTAAATTAGAAATGTTACAAATGAAAACTTATCTTGGAAAAGACACTAAAAAGAACTTTGCTATAATAGCTACTGTTATGGAAGAATGTCAAACAATACTGAAAGAGCAATGTGATGCTGTTAAAAAAAGTATTGCTATTGAATTTGGAAAACCTGCAAACAGCACCCCTTCATTCATTAAAACTATAGACCAAAGAAGAAAAAATACTCCACCAAGTAAAAAAGATGGAGCAGTAATATCTCCTATAGATAAAAAAGATCCTTCGAAAGCTCTTTAAATCCCCTTTATAAATCAAAGCTAATTTAGCCGAATTAGGCTGAATTTAGCTTTTTTCTTTTGGGGGAACAATTCGGCTGTGTAAATAATTTTGTGTATTATCTCTCCATTGACAATAATTAATATATCTTAGCACACCTAATATTTATCGATTTAAGTCAATACAAAGTTAATAATTTTTCAACCTCTAGATATATTATAACCATTTATTAAACACTTGATTTATTTAGAATAAAATCTTTAATTCTCTATGCAATCCTCCTCAATTTTACGAAACTCACAATCATATTGTATACATATTTTGTTCAACATTGTTAAATCATATGTTTTTACAATACTACCCTCATTCAACGCTATATAACCTTTTAAATATTTTTCTGCACTTTGTTGACAATGATAACAAATTATCTCTAAAGGAATAGGAAACATTTGCGATTATTATACACTTTAGTCCCTTACTTATCAATCATTTGACATTACAGTTTATTGTTTTGCAACG
>JAQUGH010000153.1 GCA_028684195.1 Clostridia bacterium
CATCTTTAGTTGTGTATATGATAATATCTGTGTTTGGTTTTTTATTCAAATTTCGATTCCTCCTTAGAAAGAGTTGGAAAGTAGTTCCCAATGTTCAGCTGCCATATCCTCAGCAAATGACGTATTATTAATATATAGCTGATTGTTTTTGTCACGCACAAAACCCCAGTGCAGACTTTTTGCTGCAGCATAATTTTTGAATGCATTAAACTTGTTTCCTATCTGGCGGTCAATGTTTTTGTCCTGACCGTGGCTTTCACCGCCCTTAGTTTCGATTACCCACACGGTGCCATCTTTCATCATCACAATATAATCGGAATAGATTGCATTTATCACCTTTATAATATTGCTCATAAACCTTCCCTTTATTTTTCCCTGTTTTAGGGATATATTCAATTGATATTAAATCTTCCGATATGCTTAACTCTTTTCGACTTTGCAAAATTCTTGCTCTGATAGATGATTGAGCATTGGTTGTTCTAAATACTTTCGTTCCATATTTTTTATATGCTTCTTGTTCACTAATATTATCAGCCGTTGCTGCTTGCTTTACTGATTTAACAATTGGGTTTTTCCGCAAATAGATTTTAATATCATTACCATCACCATCAGCAGTAGAACCGATATACTCCTTATCACCCTCATATAGTAAAACTGATGTATATTTCCAACTCACGCCTTCTTCTATATATGTTTTTATTAATTCAGATAGTTCGGTATATACATAAGCACCATTAAAGATTGGGAGAGCAGAATAGTTTTTTGCATAAATAAGGATGTATTCGCAATTCTTCTTAAAGCGTTTGTCCTCTCCACCACCAGAAGCACCTGCAATATTTTTCATATTCACACTAATGATATTCAGATAATTGGTTTCACCAAAAACATCGTCGCACAGCATTTTTAACTGTGCAACCTCAATATCACTTATCAGAATGAATATAGCCCCTTCTTCTGTAAGCAAGTTTCTTGCAACAAAAAGTCTTTCACTCATAAAACTCAACCACTTAGAATGTCTAAAACTATCGTCTTCACCTATGCAGTTATCATCATACATAAAGTCGTTCTTTCCTGTATTATATGGTGGGTCGATATAAATAACATCAATCTTGCCTTTATGTGTCTTTTCAAGTAGACGCAAGCTGTGAAGATTATCACCCTCTAAGAGAAAATTGTACGTTTCTCCAGTAGCAGCAGTAATTTCACGTTCCGGTACTTCTGTAAACACAGGAATATGTGTTTTCATCTTAATATCTACTGCTTCTTCATGCTGTTCCCATACAAGCCCGTATTTTTTAGCATTCAGCTCTGATTCAATTTCTCCCAGTGCAATCAGCATATCATCATCGCCTTTGTGTTCTTCTCGAATGGTATCTAAGAACGCAAGCATCTTTTGTCTTTTTATTTGTGACAGATTAGGCATTTCCTCCGTTTTTTATTGTAATCTTTTCGCCATTAGGCAAAGTAAATGATTGCTCGAACGTTATATTTAGTTTATCTGCAATCATCACAAGTTCTCTATCTGTAATTGTTCCACGCTTTAGTTTCGCACTAAAGTTCTGTGGAGATTGACCGATACGCCTTGCAAGCTCTGAAATACTAATATTCATACGAACACATAACACTTTTATCTGTTCACTTGTTGTCATATTACACCTCCATCAAACATCTGCTATTAATTATAAACGATTTGATTTAAAATTACAATTACTTGAAAGTGATTTTTACAAAACATCATATATTTGCTTATTTAAACAGTCAAGAACTGCTATTGAAATTTTAGAAGGGAAAAATGTCTTTTCAAAAACGTCAGATTTAACTTGCTCCCGTGACTACTAGTTAGAGGGGTTAATCAAATATATCCTCAGATTGGAGGTGAAAAAGAAATGTACGACAAGTTACCAAAGGAACTAAAAGACAACGAAAAAAACAAGTCCTCAATGCTGAACACTTCCTGTCATTGGTAAGGAAGTACACAGACATCAAGGAACTGAATGCAGAAATTATCCGTGAATTTATCGAGAAAATCATTGTATTCAAATCAATTATAACTGTATCGGAGCAGTAGAAATTACGTGCAAACATGAAAAAACGGCATAGCCACAATTAACGACTATACCGTTTTTTTCATTTCATTCACTTAATCTTAATTAAACGGGTATTTTCAGTGATACCAGGGATTCTACCCCTTTTAGCTATTGGTTTTCCCTCTACCTCTTTAATATCCATTGTCATATCAATAGCAGAAGCTCCAGATATATAACTACCTACACCAAAAGCATCTGCTCCAGCTTCTTTAAGAATACTAATTCTTTCCGGTGTTAAACCACCTGATACAAAAATGCCCACATGTTGAAACCCTTTTTGATCCAAACGAGCCCGCAATTCTTTAATTAGCCCCGGTGTAACTCCACCTCTTTCGCTTGGTGTATCTAAACGAACAGCTTGCAAATCAGTCCCCATTGCCTCAGCAACCCTCATTGTTTCTTCAACCTCATCTTTAAATGTATCAACCAACACTGTTCTTGGTTCACCAGAAGGCATAATTTCATGATAAGCCTTTGCAACCTTGACCGAATCTCCCATTATTAAAAATACCGCATGGGGTACAGTCCCCGATGGTTCTTTCCCTGCCAACTTTGCCCCTAAAATACAGCTAGCGCCATCCGCTCCACCAATCACAGCAGATCTTTCCATAACAGGAGCAACCGCAGGATGAACATGTCTAGCTCCAAAACAAAAAACAGGTTTATCCTCAGCTGCCTCCTTCGCCTTCCTAGCCGCCGTAGCCCAGCCACTAGAACTTGCTAATACTCCAAGAAGCGCTGTTTCATATATACCAAAATCACAATATTTACCCTTGATACGCAAAATAACTTCTTTTTCACTAAAAGCTTGTCCCTCCTGTAAAGACCACATCTCTACAGAACAATCTTCAAACATCTTCAGTATTTCAGGAACACCCGCCAAAATACCTTCCTGACGAGAAAATATTTCTACTGTTACAGCCGTATCTGCCAATCCACATTTTTCTAATATTTCTTGCGTTTTTACAAAATAAACATCAGTCGTAGCACCATTAATAATTTCTTCATGTTCTGCTGAAAATAATCTTCCTTCAATATTAGGTTTAAATGCGTTCACTTGAGCAAGTGATTTAATCTTCCCTTTCATTTTCTTCCTCCTATAATCTTAACATTTAGAAGCAGCATGAAACTCCTACTATTCCTTTACTGTTTTCTTCATAAATCCTCTTGTACACTTGATAATTAAACATAACACGTTCTACATAATCTCTTGTTTCCTTGTAAGGTATATCTTTAATATCCTTTAATTTTCCTGTCCATACTCCTTTATCCAACCATCCCCTTACTTTACTTTCACCTGCATTATATGCTGCTAAAACTTCGACAGTATTTCCATCAAAGTTTTTATAAAGATAGGCTATATACCAAATTCCCATAGGAATATTATAACTTGGTTCATAAAGTTTGTCTGTAGTGAAACTTTTAAAATTCATTTTTTCTGAAATCCACTTCCCAGTTTCAGGCATGATTTGCATTAAACCCCGAGCCCCCGAACGAGAATAAGCATTTGAATTAAAACGGCTTTCAGCCTTTATAAGTGCTAAAACAAGATACGCATCAATTTGATACACTGCACAATTCTCGATTATCAGTTCCTTATGTGTAATGGGATAAAAATGCTTTAAAAACCAAGAACTACTTACTAACTGTATGAATATAAAACCAATCAAAAAGACTATACCTATTTTCTTTATTATTCTATATAACAATTTTTTTCTCCTAAAATATTTGTCATTTCTAAATAAGTATTACTAAGATTTATATTCTATTCTATAACTCTCCCACAAACAATGCCCCTTTGCTTTTGCGTCCTCTGACTACTATCAATCCCAAATGATTGCTATTTAGCTAACCTCTCTCCAGTGACATCCCTTATATTATAACGAATTTTCTAACCAAATGGCAAAAACTTTTTAACGAGAATCAAGGTACCTGTCCCCATTTCTACTTTTTCCATCTTTTTTTGCAAGCACCGATTTAGCAGTACATTCCCGGACAGGGAACCTATCCCCTTGTCCTTTTTCTTGTCCTTCTGCTATCCCTTTTAAATAACACACCCTTGCTTTTGTGTCCTCTATACTTTGACTATTATCAATAACCTCATCTGCATAAGTAATCTTTTCTGAAAGAGACATTTGAGAATTTAATTTCATGTGAGCTTCTTGTATAGTTATTTTATCTCTTTCCATCAAACGCTTTATTTGAAGCTTCTCAGGTATGGTAACAACCCAAACATCATCTACCATCTCAATCATCCCTGCTTCTATTAAAAGAGGAGCATCCACAACTACCATTGAAACATCTGAATTTTGCCGAGATAAAGCAATAAGTTCTTTAGTCTCTTCTACTATTCTAGGATGCAAAATAGAATTCAGAACATCTCGCTCTTTTGAATCTTGAAAAATAATTTTCCCAAGCATTTTTCTTTTAAGATAACCTTCTTCATCTACAATATTCTTCCCAAAATGATTAATAATTTCCCTCCAAGCAGAAGTATGAGGTTGAACTAATTTCCTTGCCAAATCGTCAGCGTCTATAATAGTTGCTCCCAATTCCGCCAAATACCGAGATACTACACTTTTACCGGAAGCAATTCCACCTGTCAAACCGATAACTAGCAATTTAGCTAACCCCTCTCCAGTCA
>JAQUGH010000025.1 GCA_028684195.1 Clostridia bacterium
AAAAAAATAAAAATAATTTTAAAGTAACAAATCACATACAACATTTTTAAAATTTAAAAAGAGGTGGAAACCAAATGAATATACGGTCTCTCACCTCTTTGTTTCTTTTTAACTGTCGAAAATGGGAGTATAGCATAGATTTAAGATATTGTAAAGTGGTGTAAAAAAATATTTTAGTTTCTTAATGTAAAAACTCAATTGCAAAAGTAATTTCCACTCCTAGTATTTATAATAATAAAAGTTACTTTTGCAATTGAGTAGTTAATTTTATTATAGTATAATGCAAATTTAATTATTGAAATTATAAAAATAATAATGTATAATTAGGAACATGAGGAATGAAAAAATAATAGAATAATAATAGAAAGGATGATGAAGTGTATGAGTTATAGGAAAAGTCCGGAGAGAATAGCAGAAATACGACGTTTAATCTCTGGAAATGAAATGTTAAGTGTAACTGAAGCTCAGGTTGAACAAATGACAAGAGATGCAATAGAAGATTCGGGAATAATGGGAAGATTAAATGAAGAAGTAAAAGGACATGAAGTAAGAAAAAGGTTAAGGGGTAGTGCATGTGCTGAAGAAAAAAGCAAGTTGGAGAAAAAAATTGATAATGAGTTAAAATCTATTAGCAATTTTGAAAAAAATCTGGAAATAGACGAAACCATAGAAAATATAAAGGAGTGTGTGGCTAGGGATTTATTAGCAATTAAAAACCTTGAAGATTTAAACCCGAGAGAATTTCTTAAAATATTAAAAGATAATATATATTCGATAATTCAATATCAAGTAGAGGAGTTTAGAGAGGAAAGAAGGGAATTATATGCTGAGGAAGGCAGATTTAATGAAAGGTATGATGAATGGATAGATCAGTATACGATTCGGGGTAAGAATGAAGAGGCTACAAAGTTAAAAGAAGAGAAGGCAGATCATAGTGTTGTTGTTGAAGAACGAATAAATACTCTCTATATAAAAAAGTGTGTTATTCCTAAAATTGTTTTAAAAGAAGCAGAAAAGAAAATAGGCGAAGAAATAGGCGAAAAAAACAGCGAAGTAGCTAAACAATGGGAAGCTATTGATGATATGTTGATAACCGGACAATTGCAAACTGAAAATGAAGGCTTAAGTGGAAAGAAGCTTGCTATAGCAGTCAATGCGAGGAAAGAGGCTTTAAACGAAGCACGTGAAGAAATGGCAAATCAACCAACAGATATAAATAATATAAATAATATAAATAATATAAACAATAGAAATAATATAAATCGTGGAGCAAGATAGGAACTTGCAAGATAAAAATAAAATAATATCCGAAATAGCTATTTTTGTTGTGATAGATTATAACAAAAGGTAGCATTTAACTTTACTTTCCTTATGGGATATTATGTAGAAGAGGCGTATTTCAAGCAAAATAATTATATTAGAACCTTCATTATTTAAGAAGATATTTTTCTTAGAAGGAAAATATCTTTTTTTGTTGAATATAAATATGTTTAAAGGCTGTTTAGTTTAAAGTTTAATATAATTAGTATAAGCTTTTACTTAGGTTAATTTGTACCAATGGCGTTTGTAGGTTTATAGCTTTTGTTAGTCTTGTAGGATGGTAGTTTTGTGATTGCTTTTCACAGAAGGTAGGATGGATGAAGGGAGAATTTTAAAATTGAAGAATGGAAGGATGGTAGAGAATGGTTAAATTTATTTTGATGGGTATCTTTTTGGCGATTTTGTTGGCAAGTGGTTTCCTCTCGATGAGGAAAACCAAAAATATGGATGATTTTTTTCTTGGAGGAAGAGAAATTGGACCTTGGATGTCTGCTTTCGCTTATGGCACCACTTACTTTTCGGCGGTAATATTTGTAGGTTACGCAGGGAAAATTGGTTGGGGCTTCGGTTTAGGGAGTCTTTGGATTGGCATAGGTAATGCTTTAGTTGGGAGCTACTTGGCTTGGAAAATATTGGCTAAACCAACTAGGGTAATGACCGAAAAGCTAGGGGCTATGACTATGCCGGAATTTTTACAAGCTCGTTATGATAGTCATGCATTGAAAATATTTGCGGCTGTTGTTATTTTCATATTTATGGTTCCTTATTCTGCCTCGGTATTTATGGGACTTAGCTATGTTTTTGAAGGAGTATTTAATATTGATTATAATTTTATACTTATTATAATGACATCCATTACCGCTATTTATTTGCTTATGGGTGGGTACAGAGCTGTAGCACTTGCGGATTTTATTCAGGGAACAGTTATGCTATTTGGCGTAGGTATCCTAATCAAATATGTATTTGGTAATCCGGCAGTAGGAGGTTTTGCTGAGGTTATTCCAAGGTTGAGTCAGATTGACACTGGCTTGGTAGATATTTTCCCTACTGGTCAAAAAGGAATAGCCTTGTTATCACTGATTTTGCTAACGAGTTTAGGACCTTGGGGATTACCACAGATGATTCAGAAGTTTTATGCAATTAAAAGTAAAGAAAAAATCAAAGCAGCAACTGTTATTGCTACTGCATTTTCCCTTATCGTGGGAATAGGAGCTTACGGGGTAGGAGCGGTGAGTCACCTGTATTTTAATCAGCTTCCGATTGATCCTGCTACAGGCAAAGCTACTGTTGATCTTATAATACCCAAAATACTTCAAACAGCTCTTCCTGAGTTGGCTGTGGTGTTGTTGCTTCTTTTGATTTTGTCAGCATCTATGTCAACTTTATCTTCTTTAGTACTAGTTTCGAGTTCCAGTATTACGATAGACTTATTAAAAGGATATGTCAGACCAAATATGGGTGAAAAAGAAGAACTCGTTATTATGCGGATTTTTTGTTTGATATTTATTGCTTTGTCTGCTACATTAGCTCTTCTTAAACCTGCAATTATACTCACAATGATGGCTCTTTCTTGGGGAACGGTTGCAGGGGTATTCCTCGGACCATATATTTGGGGATTGTTTTGGAAGGGTACTACGAAAATGGGAGTATGGTGTGGTGCTTTGGGAGGATTATTTACTGGGGTAGGATTTGCGTGGTTCCATAATTTCGATGCTAGCTTTGTTCCTATAGGGGGGGCTCTCGCAATGATTATTTCCCTAATAATAGTGCCGATAGTAAGTACTTTTACAAAAAGGTTTTCACAGGGACATTTGCAGAAGGTTTTTGCGGAATCGTTAGAAACGAGATAATAATACAAAAAAATTAAGGCACTGGGAAATAATTTCCAGTGCCTTGCATATGCTAAGCAACTATTCTACTCTTTTTAATAGCTGTATATAATGATCATTTGATACTACTATACTTTTGTTTTTAATAGTTGTTTGTATGTTATCTACTGTGTTTTTTAGTAGACTTATCGCTTCAGTATTTTGTACAATTCCATCTGCTAGGATTTTCGCTTTATCTGTAAACAGATATTCAAGTCTTGCTCTATCTAGTCTAGCTTTCTCTGACTCTTTGTTTATCTCAAGTTGTAGGTCGTTCTTAACCTGATGTATCTCAAGCTGCAGATCATCCTTAACTTGTAGCATCTCACCACGCAGGTCATTTTTAACCTGTAGTATTTCACCACGCAGGTCATCCTTAACCTGTAGTATCTCGGTATGTAATTCGTCTTTCATCTGAAGCATATCATTATGTAATTTGTCGTTCATTTGAAGCATATCATTATGCAATTCGCCATTCATCTGAAGCATATCATTATGTAATTCGTCTTTAACCTGTAGTATCTCAGTATGTAATTCGCCATTCATCTGAAGCATATCATTATGTAATTTGTCGTTCATTTGAAGCATATCGCTGTGCAATTCGCCATTCATTTGAAGCATTTCACTATGGATCTTTTCTAGTAATTGAAAAGCTTTTTCATCCAATCAAAATCACCTCCATTTACATGTGTATATTCTATCATTTTTCACAAAAATATCAAGCTTGAAATTTTGCCTTTTGTGTTCGCAAAGTACGAATGATAAGAAATAAATTCATAACAATGTTCGTTGTTTTCTTGACAGAAAGACGACTTAATACTAAAATTAATCTATCCGAATAGCTAATCACCGCTAAGACTTTCACTTTAAAAATAGGAAAGGGGACACACCTGCTGAAGTAATGGTAGTATATTAGGACAGGAATGTCCCCAAATTGATGAAAGCATGTTCGTGGGAAAGCACCAAGGTGAGTTTTGACCAAAAATCAATGGACTCACTTTTTCTTTTTCGGATAGCTATGTTTATGGATATATTGCGGATATAATGGGAGGAGAATTCTTTTGAAAAACAAGGTATTAGTAATAATGGGTAGTGATTCAGATTGGGCTATAATGAAAAAATCTCTTGAAATTTTAAGAGAGTTTGGTGTAGGGTATGTAGTTCATGTTGCTTCGGCCCATCGTACTACGAATCGTGCATTAGAACTTGCTAGGTCAGCTCATCAGGAAGGATTCGAAGTGATTATAGCTGGAGCAGGAGCAGCAGCTCACTTGCCTGGAGTATTGGCGGCGGTAACTCCTTTACCGGTGATAGGTATTCCTATTAATGCAACGGCTTTACAAGGAGTGGATGCTCTTTATGCAATAGTACAAATGCCTTCGGGTATACCTGTTGCAACGGTAGCTATTGATGGGTCAAAAAATGCTGCTTTGTTGGCTATTCAGATGTTGAGTATTAAATATGAAGAATTACGAGAAAAAATAATGAAATATAAAGATAAAATGGTTTCTGAAGTTGCGGTTAAAGATGAGAAAGTACAAGCTCTCGTTAGAGAGATGGAACAGGAGGAAAATAAATGATTGGAAGATATACTCTCCCGGAAATGGAGAGAATATGGACAGAGGAAAACCGCTGGAAAACCATATTAGAAGTTGAAATATTGGCTTGTGAAGCTATAGCTGAACAGGGAATAATACCATGGGAGGCAGTAAACAATATTAGGGCTAAAGCTAGTTTTGATATTGAAAGGATTAAAGAAATTGAAAGTGTTACTCACCATGATGTTATTGCTTTTTTGAGTAATGTTGCTGAGTATGTTGGGGAAGATGCTAAGTATATGCACAAAGGGTTAACTTCTTCTGATGTTTTGGATACAGCGTTATCTGTTCAAATGAAAGAAGCAGGGGAATTAATCTTAATTAAACTAAAAAAATTAGGAGAAGTTTTAAAGAAAAAAGCAGTGGAGCATCAAGATACTATAATGGCGGGTCGTTCTCATGGGGTTCATGCGGAGCCTGTTACTTTTGGTTTAAAAATGGCTCTTTGGTATACGGAAAATCAGAGAAATATTGAACGAATGGAAGAAGCAATTAAAACAATTTCAGTAGGTAAAATATCTGGGGCTGTAGGCACGTTTGCTAATATATCTCCTGAAATTGAAGAATACGTTTGTAAAAAGATGGGAATCAAACCTGCTTTAGTATCTACACAGATTATTCAGAGAGATCGACATGCTCATTTTATGGCGACTCTTGCTCTTTGTGCTAGTTCCTTGGATAAATACGCAACGGAATTAAGACATTTGCAGAAAACAGAAGTTTTAGAGGTAGAAGAGCCTTTCGGGAAGGGACAGAAGGGTTCATCAGCTATGCCACATAAACGTAACCCTGTTGTCAATGAGCAAATCAGTGGCTTGGCAAGAGTTATTCGTGGAAATATGGTGGCTTCTTTTGAAAACATAGCACTTTGGCATGAACGAGATATTAGCCATTCTTCTGTAGAAAGAGTTATTCTTCCTGATAGTACAATTCTCTTGCATTACATGCTTGAAAAAATGATTTGGATTGTTGAAAATTTCAAAGTTAATAAGGATAATATGCTAAATAACTTAGAAAAAACTATGGGACTTGTATTTTCTCAGAGGGTAATGTTATCGTTGGTGGAAAAAGGAGTAGCTAGGGATTCCGCCTATATAATGACTCAACGTAATGCGATGAGGGCTTGGGATGAGAAAAAAGAATTTCAAGGTTTATTACTTGCAGATGAAGAAATAATGTCGTATCTTACTTCTAATGAAGTGGAAGCATTATTCGATTATAATTATCATACTAAAAATATAGCCTATATCTTAAAACGTGCAGGTATTTTTGAGTAGGTTTTAAATTAAAAGATAAACAAGGAGGGAATAAAATGGTAGATATTTTAGAGCAAGTTTATGAAGGGAAAGCAAAAAAGGTTTATAAGACTTCAGAACCTGGGTTATATAAGGTTTATTACAAAGATGATGCTACGGCTTTTAATGGTCTAAAAAAAGGAGAAATACATGATAAAGGATATTATAACAATCAAATATCGGCCATATTATTTAAACTATTAGCCGAAAAGGGTATAACGAATCATTTTGTGGAGTTAGTTGATAATAGAAGTATGATGGTAAAAGCACTTGAAATTATTCCGGTGGAGGTTGTGGTACGTAATATTGTTGCAGGTTCTTTGGCTAAAAGGGTAGGTAGACCGGAAGGAACAGAGTTGTCGATGCCTATTTTGGAGTTGTATTACAAGGACGATGATTTAGGTGATCCCATGATAAACGAATATCATGTCAAAGCTCTTAATTTAGCAACTGAAGAAGAGATGAAAACGATAAGCGAGATGGCTTTAAAGGTAAATGAAGTGTTACTGTCGGTATTAAAACCAATGAAGATAGATTTGGTTGATTTTAAGTTGGAATTTGGACGTTATAATGGGCGAGTGCTTTTGGGGGATGAAATATCTCCGGATACTTGTCGTTTTTGGGATGCTTCTACTAAGGAAAAGTTGGATAAAGATCGTTTTCGCAGAGATTTGGGAAAGGTAGAGGAAGCCTATCAGGAAATACTTAACCGACTTCGGACAATGCCTATAACGATAGCTGAACGATAGCTGAACGATAGTTAAACGATTGTTAAGCAGTTGGAAAGTTGGTCAGTTGGTCAGTTGGAAAGGGGAAAACCATTGTTAAACCATTGTTAAGCGAGGGGGTGCAGGATGTTGAAGGAAGGCTATTGGAGGGAAGCAGGTTTATCAGACCTAAAATATCAATTCGCAAAAGAGATTTTGCAACGAGAACCTAATGAAATAGAAATAGATATGCTTGGAATAATTTGGGCTAAGTATTATAGTTATAAAAATTCTTGTGATATTTTAAAAATGTTTTCTACCTCAGGATCTAATATTCTTCAAGAACCTGGTGAAAATGCAGGAGTAGTAGATATCGGTGATGGGCAAGCGGTGCTTTTTAATATAGAAAGTCATAATCATTCATCAGGTAGAGAAGCTTATCGAGAAGTTGTTGCTTGTGAGAGCGGCGTTATCAGAGATATCTATATTAAAGGAGCAAGACCTATTGGTATTTTAAATTCCCTTCGTTTTGGTTCACTAAAAAATAAAGAGACTCGATGCCTTTTTAAGGATGTGGTTGCTAATACAACTAGTTATGGAGATATAATTGGGATACCCACGGTGGCTAGTGATGTAAATTTTCATCTGTCGTATGAAGACAATTGTATAGTTAATACAATGGCGGTTGGTCTTATGGAACATAAGAATTTAGCTAAAAGCGAAGTGGGTAAAATTGGTAATTCTGTCATGATAGTGGGAGCTTGTACGGGAAGAGATGGTAAATATAAAGCAACTTTTGTTTCAAAAGAATTAAGTGAAACCTTAGAGGAGCAGTTGCCTAAAGTACCAGTTAGCAATACATATTTGGAGAACCTAGAGAAGATTCTTCTGGAAACGTGTTTTGAATTAATTAAAAAAGGTTATGTATTGGGAATGCAGGATTTAGATACTTCAGGTTTAGCAGGCTCTTTCTGTGAGATAGGTGCTCACTTCGGTACTGGAACAGAAATAAATATTGCGGTAATACCTTGTCGTGAAACAGAGATGAGTGCTTGTGAGATTTTGTTGTCTCAATCACGGGGAAGAATGTTAATAGTTACTCTTAAAGGAAAAGAAGAAAAAGTAAAAGCTATTTTCAGAAAATCGGGATTAGAAGCAACTGTTATTGGACGTATAACTGATGATGGATTTATGACCATCAAAGAAAATAATGAAATAATAGCACAACTTCCTGTTGAGGTTGTAACAGAAGTGTTTTCTAGATATAATAGCGAAGTAAAAGAACCTGAATATTTAGCTCAGGCTCAAGGCTGTGATTTGAGTTCATTGCCAGAGGTAGAGGACTATGGGAAGATTCTTTTAATACTTTTGGGGACACCGACTATCTCTAGTAAAGAATGGGTTTATAATCAGTATGATTATATGACAGAAATAAATACAGTTGTATCTTCTGGTAATAATGCTACTGTTTTAAAAGTAGAAGGGACGAACAAAGGTGTTGCTGTCACAATGGATTGTAATTCTCGCTATGTATACCTTGCTCCATATAGAGGGGGGCAGATTGCAGTAGCCGAAGCGGCAAGGAAATTGGTATGCTCGGGAGCAATGCCATTAGCCATTACTAATAGCTTAAATTTTGGGAATCCTGAAAAGCCAGACGTATTTTGGCAATTTAAAGAAGCAGTGGCAGGGATGAGTGATACTTGTCGAGAATTAGAGCTTCTTGTTACCGGTGGAAACGCAAGCTTTTATAATGAATCGAAGGATGAAGCTATCTATCCTACACCTGTTGTTGGCATGGTGGGCTTGATAAAAGACTTGTCATATGTAACAACTAGTGCTTTTAAGAATGATGAAGATATTATTATTCTTTTAGGGAAAAATGGAGATGAATTGGGTGCTAGTACATATCTAAGTGTGATTCATGGATTAGAAGCAGGGAAACCACCTGAAATAAATTTGGAGTTAGAAAAACAAGTTCAAAAAGCGACTTTAGAGCTTATTGAAAAAGGATTGGTTTTTTCAAGTCATGAATGTTCAGAAGGGGGTTTAGCAGTAGCTTTAGCTGAATGTTGTTTAGCAGGAAAAATAGGAGCCGATGTGACGCTATCTGAAAATCTAAAACCGAGTGGGTTGCTGTTTGGAGAGTCTCAATCAAGAATTATCATTACTATATTCAAAGATAAAATGGATACTGTACTTCGCTATTTGAGAGAGCTTCAAGTTCCCCATAAAGTTTTGGGAACAGTGGGTGGAGAGTCTTTAAATATTGCAGGGGCAGGTTGGAAGGTACATTTAACGCTTGAGGATATGGATGAAAAGTATCGGAGGACTATAGAATGTTTGATGAATGCATAAAGGATAAAATGGAAGAAGATTGTGGTGTATTTGGAATATATGCACCTGGAAAAGATGTGGCTAGGCTTACATATTATGGGTTGTACGCATTGCAACACAGAGGGCAAGAAAGTGCAGGAATAGCAGTATCAGAAGGTCGAGAAATTAGAGTGCATAAGGATATGGGATTAGTTTCGGAAGTATTTACGGAGGAAATATTGTCGAAGCTGACAGGAAGTATGGCGATTGGACATGTTCGCTATTCGACGATGGGAGCTAGCTTGCCTATAAATAGTCAACCTCTGGTTTGTCGCTATTTTCAGGGTAGTTTGGCAGTAGCTCATAATGGAAATCTTACGAATGCTGATGAGCTTAAAAAAAAGCTTGCAGCAAATGGTTCGGTTTTTCAATCCAGCATTGATTCTGAGCTAATTGTTAATTTAATTGCACGTTATGGACAGAGCAATATTGAAGATGCGTTAATGAAGTCGATGATAGATATTAAGGGTTCTTATTCTTTGACTGTTATGACCGAAGATAAGATTATCGGGGTGAGGGATCCTTATGGGAATAGACCTTTATGTTTAGGAAAATTGGACAAGGCTTATATCATTACATCAGAGTCTTGTGCATTAGATGTTTTGGGAGCTGAGTTTATCAGAGACATTGCCCCGGGAGAAATAGTAACAATTGACAAAACAGGTCTTCATTCTCGACATTTTATATCACATGTTGAACCGGCAACATGTATTTTTGAGTATATTTATTTTGCACGTCCCGATTCTAATATTGATGGTATTAATGTTATGGAAGCACGTCGTGCTATGGGACGGGAACTCGCTAAAGAACATCCAATTGATGTAGATATAGTTATACCTGTACCAGACTCCGGTATTGCTGGGGCTTTGGGTTATTCGGATGCTTTGAATATTGTTTTTGATATGGGTCTTATGAAAAATCGCTATATAGGACGAACCTTTATTAAACCGGAACAAAGTGAACGTGATTTAGCTGTTAGACTGAAGCTTAATCCTGTTACTCGTCTGGTTGAAGGGAAAAAAGTAGCTGTTGTGGATGATTCTATTGTTAGAGGTACTACAAGTAAGAAAATCGTTACTATGTTACGTGATAGGGGTGCAAAAGAAGTACATATGCTAGTTACTGCACCACCTGTTATTAATCCATGCTATTACGGTATAGATATTTCAGAGAGGAAGCAGCTTATTGCCGCAGAAAAATCCTTGGAAGAAATACGGGAATATATTGGAGCTGATACGCTTACTTATTTAAGTCTAGACGGATTATATAGTGCCTTGAAACGTGAGTCAGGTTTTTGTACAGCTTGTTTGAGCGGTAAATATCCGATTCCGTTACCCCCAAAGGAAGAATTGGGTAAGCATGTATTAGAAGCCTCTCAAAAACAAAAGAAGGGGGTTTGACAGTGCCTGAAAAAAAGAAGCTAACATACGGTGAAGCAGGGGTTAGTATTGACCGAGGAAATGAAGCGATTGAGATGTATAAACCGTTAATAAAAGGAACTATGCGGAAAGAGGTTTTGGGAGGATTAGGAGGATTTGGGTCGCTTTTTGAATTGGATATGGGGAAATACTCAAAACCTGTTTTAGTATCCGGCACCGATGGAGTTGGAACAAAATTGGCAGTAGCTCATAGAATGGGAAAGCATGATTCTATTGGAATTGATTGTGTAGCTATGTGTGTGAATGATATTCTTGTATCCGGGGCGGAACCACTTTTCTTTTTAGATTATCTTGCGGTGGGCAAATTAGAACCGCAACAGGTTACTTCTATTGTAGCAGGAGTTGCTGAGGGGTGTAACCAGGCAGGTTGTGCGCTCGTTGGGGGAGAAACTGCTGAAATGCCTGGATTTTATCGTCCCGGAGAATATGATGTAGCTGGATTTGCTGTGGGCGTTGTTGATAAGGATAAAATAATTGATGGTCACGAAATTAAGCCCGGTGATGTGATTGTAGGGCTTCCTTCGAATGGACTGCATTCTAATGGATTTTCTTTAGTACGGAAAATATTTTTTGATGTGTGCAAGTGGAATCCAGATAAATATATAGCGGAGTTGGGTGGTACATTAGGAGAAGAGCTATTAAAGCCTACTAGAATATATGTAAAATTAATTAAGGAAATTCTGAAGGAATTTTCCATTAAAGGAATGGCTCATATCACGGGTGGAGGATTAATAGAAAATCCACCTCGTATTTTACCTCCTGGAACTCATCTGGAAATTGATTTTAATTCTTGGAATGTAGCTCCAATCTTTAAAATATTAGCTGAGAGCGGAGGGGTTGAAACCTCGGAAATGATGAGAACGTTTAATATGGGAATTGGTTATACTTTGATTCTTAATGCTGAAAGTGGTTTTGAATTAATCAAATGGCTGAAGGATAAAGGTGAAGAGGCATACCTAATAGGACGTGTAGTCGATGGTGAGCCTGGGGTAACGTTAAAGGGGGTAAAATAAGTGAAACGGTTGCGTTTTGCTGTACTTGTGTCCGGAAGAGGCTCTAATCTACAAGCTCTCCTAAATGCAAGAGAAAAGGGAGCTATAAAGGGAGATGTGGTTGTAGTATTAAGTGACAAAAAGGATGCGTATGCTTTGGAACGGGCACGTAAGGAAGGTATACCTGCCTTTTCGGTAGAACCTAAAGATTTTTGCGAAAAAAAGGATTTTGAGGGAGAATTATTGAAAATTATAGAAGAGCATAATGTTGATTACATTTTGTTAGCCGGGTTCATGCGAGTTCTATCATCTTTCTTTATACGTGGGACGAGTGTCCCAATTCTTAATATACATCCCTCACTTTTACCCTCTTTTACAGGACTTCATGCTCAGCGTCAAACATTGGAATATGGAGTTCGTTATAGTGGATGTACTGTTCATTTTATAGATGAAGGAGTAGATACAGGACCGATTATTCAACAAGCGGTGGTTCCTGTATATGCGGATGATACAGAAGAGAGCCTTTCTCTGCGGATACTTCAGGAAGAGCATAAACTTTACCCGGAAGTAGTTCGGTTACTTTGTGAGGATAAAATTCGTTATGAAGACAGAAAAGTGATAATAATTGAGGAGGAGACAGAAAATGAGTAAATATGCGTTAATTAGTGTGTCAGATAAAAGCGGCGTTGTGAAATTTGCAGAAGGGCTTATAAATTTGGGTTATAAGATTATTTCTACTGGAGGAACAGCAAGAGCATTGCAAGAATCCGGGTTGGAAGTCACTCCTGTTTCTGAAATGACAGGTTTTCCTGAAATTTTAGAAGGAAGGTTAAAAACTCTGCATCCGAAGATTCATGGAGGAATTTTGGCAAAGGGAACAGACGAACATATGAAACAGTTGGCAGATTTGGGAATTGAAGCGATAGACTTGGTAGTTGTTAATCTTTATCCCTTTAGAAGAACTGTAGCCAAGCAAGGAGTTACCCTTGATGAAGCTATTGAAAACATTGATATTGGTGGGCCTACTATGTTACGTGCGGCCGCTAAGAATTATGAACGTGTTACTGTTATTGTTAATCCAAAACGTTATGATGAGGTTTTAGATGAACTTGGAAAAGAAGATGAAATTAGTCTTGAAACACGAAAAAAATTAGCGCTAGAAACATTTACACACACTGCTTCCTATGATATGGCTATTAGCAGTTACCTTGGTAAGGTTATAGAAGATGAAGAATTTCCAACACATTGGTTTTTAGAGGGTGAGAAGATTCAAGGTTTACGTTATGGGGAGAATCCACATCAAAAAGCTGCTTTTTACGGATTGCCTGGGACTAAAGAGGGAACTATTGCTAGGGCGAAACAGTTGCAGGGTAAGGAATTATCATATAATAATATTGTTGATGTTGAATCTGCGTGGGCTATTGCTAATGAGTTTGCTAAACCGGCCGCTGTGATTATTAAACATACCAACCCTTGTGGAGCGGCTATAGATAATGATATTCACACGGCTTATGCTAGAGCGTATGATTCGGATTCTATATCTGCTTATGGAGGTATTGTTGGACTAAATAGAGAGGTTGAGAGAGGTACAGCAAGGGAGATGTGCAAAACCTTTTTAGAGGCTGTTATTGCTCCTTCTTTTAGTAAAGAAGCTCTTGAAATATTATCCCAGAAAAAAAATGTTCGGTTATTAGCTATGGGAAATAAAAGCAACGAAGCAAAGGAGTATTGGGTAGAACCCGTTAGTGGTGGTTTCCTTGTTCAGGAGAGGGATGATATGCAAGTAGCAATTCAAGATGTTAAAGTAGCGACAAAGAAAGAACCGAATAAAGAACAGTTGGATGAACTTCTTTTTGCATGGAAAATTGCTAAACACGTTAAATCTAATGCGATAGTTGTTACTAAAAACAGGAAAATATTAGGTGTGGGTGCTGGACAAATGAATAGGGTAGGAGCGGCGAAGATAGCTTTGGAACAAGCTGGCGATGAAATAAGAGGAGCTGTTCTTGCTTCCGACGCATTTTTCCCATTCTCTGATACTGTTGAAGCTGCAGCTAAAGCGGGTATTAAAGCTATTATTCAACCTGGTGGTTCTATTAGGGATGAAGATGTGATCACAAAAGCTGATGAATATGGTCTTGCAATGGTCTTTACAGGTAAAAGACATTTTAAACACTAGGAGGGGAGAAGGGTGAATAAAATAAGAGTTTTAGTTATAGGTGGCGGTGGACGTGAACACACCCTTGTCTGGAAATTGGCTCAAAGTGAGAAGATAGAAAAGATATATTGTGCACCTGGGAATGCGGGTATTTCTACGATAGCTCAGTGTGTACCTCTTGAAGCTGATGATATTTCGGGTATAGTAGATTTCTGTGAAAAAGAAAAAATTGATTTAGCGGTTGTTGGACCGGAATTACCTCTTACTTTGGGAATCGTTGATGCACTTGAGGAGGCTGGAATAAAGGCCTTTGGTCCAAACAAGAAAGCGGCTGAAATAGAAGGAAGCAAGGCTTTTTCTAAAGATTTAATGGTTCGTTATGGAATACCTACAGCTCGTTATGGAGTTTTTACAGATATTCAAAAAGCCAAGAGCTTTGCTCGAGAAATGACAGGGCCTTGGGTTGTTAAAGCGGATGGATTGGCAGCTGGGAAAGGGGTGCTGATCTGTTCTAATCTAGAAGAGACTGATTTAGCCATTGAAAAAGTACTGTTAGAAAAGACTTTTGGTGTAGCAGGAACAAAGTTGATTATAGAAGAATTTTTATTAGGTGAAGAATTAAGTGTAATGGCGTTTTGTGATGGGAAAACAGTTGTGCCTATGGTTTCTGCACAAGATCATAAGAAAATTTTCAATGGTGATAAGGGGGCAAATACAGGTGGAATGGGAGCTTATTCACCTGCTCCGGTAGCTACACCCTTAATGATCAAAGAGATAGAAGAAAAAGTATTAAAACCGACGGTTGCAGCTATGGCGGAAGAAGGTCGGTCTTTCAAAGGTATTTTGTACGCAGGACTGATGATAAATGAAGAGGGAGCTCGTGTTCTTGAATATAATGCACGTTTTGGAGATCCTGAAACGCAAGTAGTTTTACCTAGATTAAAAAGTGATCTTGTGGATATAATTATGGCTGTTATAGAAGGAAGCTTGGATGATTTAAACATAGAATGGAAAGAAGAAGCGTGTGCTAGTGTTGTTATGGCATCGGGAGGTTATCCGGATAAATACCAAAAGGGCTTTGCCATAACTGGTTTAGAGAAAGATTGTAAGGAAGTTATTGTTTTTCATAGTGGTACTTCATTGCTAGAAGGTAAAACAGTAACTAATGGTGGGCGTGTGTTAGCGGTTACGGCATTAGGGAAAGATTTACGTCAAGCAGTAGATTTATCTTATGGTGGAGTAAAAAAAATAAATTTTCAAGACGTATATTATCGGGATGACATTGCCTATCGTGCATTTAATCGAAGGTAATAGAATAAATGAGGTTAGACCTCTTGATTTCTAATAATGAAAAGGAGAATTGGTGTGATAGAATCAAAGAAAAAACTTCATTATGTCTTGATGAGATGGTTTATCCTCCTAAGTATTATTAGTACAGTTTTGAGCATGTTTGTATATATTGTATCAACATATGGTTCTCTAAAAAGTTTTGCTTTTGAAAATATATGTAGTGTGAGAGATCAGCAAGCACAACTTATTGATAATTGGTTTCAAGAGCGAACTGATGATGTAAAACGACTTTCTCTTTGCTCTGTAGTTAAGGAAAAGAATCTTGAAGGAATAAATAAATTATTTAATGAACAGCTTAGTCAATTCAAAGTAGATTTTGAGAGCTTTACATGCGTTGATGCAGATGGACATATCTTAATTGGAAAAGATGAGGGAAAAGATGATATTTCTGTGGCGGATCGGGATTATTATAAGCTTGCTATGGAAGGAAAAGGTAACGTTAGTGAAGTAATTCAAAGTAGGATTACAGGTAATCCAGTAGTGATTGTCGCTTGCCCTGTTTTTTCTGATGAGGGAGAAATAACAGGCCTTGTTTTTGGGTCTTTAAATTTGGACAAGTTAGATAAAATTTCGTCATATTTTCATATTGGCAAGACGGGAGAAATATATCTTGTTGATAAAAAAGGCCTGATGGTTAGTGAATCAAGGTTTACACCATTATTGGTTAAAAATGGTATAGTTAATTCAACAAGTAAATACAATTTTCAAGTAAAATCGGAGGCAGTAGAAAGACTTAGGCAAGGAGAGAAAGGTTATGCGGAGTATAAAAATTATTTAGATTGCCAAGTATTAGGCGCTTTTAAAGGATTGGATAATTATGAATGGGGCGTAGTGGTTGAAATAGAAAGAGATGAAATTATCGGAACTGTTTTTACAAAAATATGCAGAATAGCCATTCTTTTCTTAACTCTCTATATATTGATTGTGTATCCTTTAGCAAAACATATTGCATTTAGAGTCGTTAGTCCTATTATTAATATGGCTAATAATATCGCACATTTTGCTAAGGATTATCAAGAGGAATTAAAGCAAAATTTTGTAACAGAAGAATCGCCTTATGAAGAAGCAAAGATATTAAATGATGCTTTTTATAAGATGAGTAAAAAGATGAGTAGCCTTATGGAGACTCTTAAAATTCAGGCACTATATGATCCTTTAACAGGATTAGCCAACAGACGTCAGCTTTTCCAAAGGGGGCAAGAAATGATAGAAGTTGCTCGTAGAAAACAGACGTGTGTTTCCCTGATTTATTTTGATATAGATAACTTCAAAGGTATAAATGATAATTACGGGCATGATGGTGGTGATGAGGTTCTTGTTCATATTGCAGAGATGATGGGAAACATATCACGGGTTAGTGATGTGGCTGGAAGAGTTGGGGGAGATGAGTTTGCAATAATACTTCCGGAAACAGACATGGAAGGGGCACAGTTATTAGCAGAACGTTTTAGAAAATATGTAGAAGAAACTCTTATAGAAATAGGTAACATTAAGTTTAATATTACCATAAGTGTGGGGATGTCTACTTTTATAGGAGCATTAGTGTATAATGAAAGTAGCGTTGAGATTTTAGGAAAACTAATTCATCAGTCTGATAAGGCTATGTATAAAGCTAAAGGAAAAGGACGAAATTGTATAGAAATTAGTATGTTTGACAATGGTGAGGAAAATTACTTTTGCAATTAAGTAGGATTACGATTAAGTCAAGTTAACCAAGTGAAATTATTGCGATTGAGGGGGGATGTAGTATATAATTGAATGTGTAGTACAGTAGAGAACGGTTGCTGAACGATAGTTGAACGATAGTTGAACCATAGTTGAACCATAGTTGAACCATTGTTAAGCAGTTGGAAAGGATTTAGCATGGATGAATGTCGGTTGGAAAGGGGGAAACGATTGCTGAGTGAACGATAGTTAAACGATAGTTAAACGATAGTTGAACCATAGTTAAACGATTGTTAAACGATTGTTAAACCATTGTTAAGTAGTAGCTATTAATTAATTTGTGGAAAATAAAGCGCCTGAACCATCTATGTATGGTTGACGAGGAGAGGGTTTATCGAAGTATCGGCGGATACCCCCCGGTGTTGCACCACCGTAAGAGATATCAAAATCCCAAAAGTAATTTTGGCGACAAAGGATATTGAGTGCAAATTGAGGGAATAAATGATTTATCCTAAAAATTGCAAGAGGAGGAATTCTAAATATATGTGTGGGATTGTTGGTTACATCGGTTCAAGAGAGGTAACTCCTCTTTTATTGTCGGGTTTAAAAAAACTTGAATATAGAGGCTATGATTCAGCAGGTATAGCTGTTATTGAAAATAAACGTGTTAGCATTGTTAAAACAGCAGGAAAACTTTTAAATTTGGAAAGAAAATTAGAAGAATATTCCCCGACAGGTCATGTGGGAATTGGACATACTCGTTGGGCAACGCATGGTCGTCCTAGCAATGTTAATTCTCATCCTCATAACGGGTGTTCTAATGATTTTGCCGTTGTTCACAATGGAATAATTGAAAATTATTTGGAACTGAAAGAATGGTTGGTTGATAAAAAAGGACATGATTTTGCATCGGAAACGGATACAGAAGTAATCGCTCACTTAGTTGAGGAGTTTTATGATGGTGATTTAGTACAGGCTGTGAGAGAAACGTTAAAGATGGTGCAGGGATCTTATGCTGTTGGAATTATATCGCTTAAAGAACCTGATATATTGATAGCCGCTCGTAAAGATAGTCCTTTGGTTATTGGTTTAGGGAAGGGAGAAAATTTTATTGCATCTGATATACCGGCAATTTTAAATCATACTAGAGATGTGTATATGGTGGAAGATGGGGAAGTAGTGCTTTTAACTAAGGAAAAGGTTGTTATATTAGATCAGGATAATAAAGAGGTAAACAGAGATGTTTATCATGTGGATTGGGATATAGAAGCGGCTGAAAAAGGTGGATACGAATATTTTATGCTTAAGGAAATATGTGAGCAGCCGGAAGCATTCAAGAAAACGCTTAGTGGTCGTATTCAACAGGGGAAGGTAAAGCTGGATGAATTAAATTTTACTCGTGAGCAGATAAAGCAGTGGGAAAAAGTATTTATAGTTGCCTGTGGTACGGCGTATCATTCGGGTCTTATTGGAAAACCTTTGATAGAGGAATATTTAGGTATTCCTGTAGAAGTTGATATTGCTTCGGAATTTAGATATAGAAATCCCTTGGTAAATAATAAAACTTTAGCTGTTTTCATAAGTCAGTCAGGAGAAACGGCCGATACCTTAGCAGCGTTAAGAGAAGCAAAAAGAAAAGGGGCTACGACTTTAGCTATTACCAATGTAGTAGGAAGTAGCATATCGAGGGTAGCGGATTATACTTTCTATCTTTGGGCAGGACCGGAAATTGCCGTGGCTTCTACAAAGGCGTATACAACTATGCTTATTGCTCAATATTTGTTATGTGTCTATATGGCTCAAGTTAAAGGCGTAATGCCGGAAGAAAAAGGAAGAGAGATTTTAACTGCCCTGCAAGAGTTACCTGAAAAAGCTAAAAAAATATTAGATCAAAAGGAACTATATCTTGATATTGCAAAAAGTATAAAAGAAGCACGGAGTCTTTTCTTTATTGGACGTGGATATGATTATAACATTGCTCAGGAAGGGGCTTTGAAGCTAAAAGAAATATCTTATATTCATGCGGAGGCTTATGCTGCCGGAGAATTAAAACATGGCACACTTGCTCTTATTACTGAGAAATCACCTGTTATTGCGGTTGCTACTCAGAAAAGCACCTATGAAAAGACATTGAGTAATATCAAAGAAGTAACAGCGAGAGATGCTTTTGTTATCGGGGTGGCAGAAGAAGGAGATCAGGAAATATTAAAATGGGTTAATAAAGCTATTTATATTCCTAAGATTGAAAATACCGTCAGCCCTGTTTTAGCTGTTATTCCATTGCAACTTTTAGCTTATTATACTGCTGTTGTGAGAGGCTGTAACGTAGATCAGCCAAGGAACTTGGCAAAATCAGTAACAGTGGAATAATCACGGGCAATCCGGTCAATCACGGGGACATCAATCACGGGGACAGGTACCTTGATTGCTGACGGCAATCAAGGTACCTGTCCCCGTGATTTGCTTTTAAGAAAGACCTCGGAAATGTTCAGAAGGACGTATTCTGGACATTCTCGGGGCTTTTTGATATCATAGGTGAGTATAGAAAGGAAATAACAGAAATGAGGAAAATAGGTTTACGTAACATAAAGACGGCAATTTCAGTTTTCATTTGTATAACTATATTTAGTTTATTAAATAGACAGGATCCCTTTTTCGCTTGTATTGCAACAGTAATATGTATGAAGGAATCCGTTTATAATTCTTATATTATTGGTAAATACAGAATGATTGGAACCATATTTGGAGGAGTGTTAGGCTTTTTATTAATTAGCATATTTAGCAATAATGCAATAGTTGCAGCTTTAGGGATTTCTCTAATAATATATTTGTGCAATTCATTTGGGAAACAAGATTCAATTGTAATATCCTGTGTCGTATTTTTAGCTGTAATGACAAACTTAAAGGGAGTAGCGTCCTATATATATGCAATAGATAGAATAATTGATACCTTCATCGGAATTATAATTGCAATACTAGTAAACAGGGCTTTAGGTGCAAATGAGACAAGTGATTAATGTATGATAGGAGAGGGATACTCGATTCATTTGATGAGTTTTTTGAGAATATATTGCATTTTTTATAATAAAAAGATAAAATTCAAATGTAAATAAAAATTATAGTGTTGGGGGCGAATTTAACATGAAAAAGAAAGTAGTCATTATATTTTCACTGGCTTTAAG
>JAQUGH010000154.1 GCA_028684195.1 Clostridia bacterium
TAGGTGGCAGAACTAACGGAGTTCCTAGAGAAGATGGTTTTGATATTACTGTGGCTTCCGAAATAATGGCTGTCTTTTGTTTAGCAAAAGATATAAAAGATCTTAAGGAAAGATTAGCCCGAATAGTAGTTGCTTATACGTATAAAGGAGCTCCTGTTACCGTCAAAAATCTTAAAGCACAAGGAGCACTTGCTGTACTGTTAAAAGATGCTTTTAATCCTAATCTTGTTCAGACGTTAGAAGGAACCCCGGCGTTTATTCACGGAGGACCTTTTGCGAATATTGCACACGGATGTAATAGCCTCATATCTACTAAACTTGCCCTAAAATTAGCCGATTATGTTGTTACTGAAGCTGGATTCGGCGCTGATTTGGGGGCGGAAAAATTCTTCGATATTAAATGTAGAATTGGTGGAATCAAACCTCAAGTTGTTGTACTAGTAGCGAGTGTTAGGGCTCTGAAACATCATGGAGGAGCGGATAAAGAACAATTGGGACAGGAAAATATAGAACATCTTCAAAAAGGAATAGCAAATCTCAATAGGCATATAGAAAATATTCATAAATACAATTTACCTGTAGTAGTTGCGATAAATAAATTCCCCACTGATACACAGAAGGAACTGAATATAGTATCAGATGAATGCAAGAAGATAGGAGTAACTGTAGCAATTTCTGAAGTATTTACCAAAGGGGGAGAGGGTGGTTTAGAATTAGCAAATGAAGTATTGAAAATCATAGAAGGAAAAGATAAGGGACGAAGGCAAGAGTTTAGATATTTGTATTCCTTAGAAAAAAGTATTAAAGAAAAAATTAAAATCATTGCAAAAAAAATATACAGATCAGAAAGTGTAGTCTTTAGCAAAGAGGCTTCTGAAAGCATTGCTCAATTTGAGTCAATGGGTTACAAAAACCTTCCGGTTTGCATGGCAAAAACACAATATTCATTTTCCGATAATCCCAGTCTTTTGGGAGCACCAGAAGGATTTGAACTCACAGTTCGTCAAGTAAGACTTTCAGCTGGAGCAGGATTTATGGTAGCTCTTACAGGGAAAATCATGACGTTGCCGGGTTTACCAAAAGTACCCACTGCTGAAAAAATAGATGTTGATGATGAAGGAAGAATTTCGGGGCTTTTTTAAAGTATTATGGCTATATGGCAAGGGATAAAGAATTATAGTGATGAATGTATGATTTATAATCAGGCAATTAAAAATGGATATTATTTTGAATAGATATTATTTTAAAAGAAAAGGATTGTTGCAGAAATATAATTTTGCAACAATCCTTTCTATGTTAGACGTAATTCAATTATGCTTTAAGGGTACTGTAACACTAACTTTTTTCATGTCATATATTAGGCTAGGGAAAGAAAATTTTATGTTGTTAACAATGAATGAACAAATCTGAAAGGAATAGAAAAAATGAAAGAAAAATTTATACCATTGCATCTGATGCCAATTGGGAGTACGGGAAAAGTCAGGAATTTGCTAGCTAAAGATGATGCTCGCAGAAGAATGCTAGATTTAGGATTGATTAGTGATACCTTTGTGGAGGCTCTTCGCAAAAGTCCTTCAGGTGATCCTATTGCTTATCAAATTCGTGGTGCTGTTATTGCGCTTCGTTCGGAAGAAGCATCAAATATAATGGTTGAAATGGTTTAAGGGAGGATGGACAATGGGCTTAACACAGCAATCCACAGGGGTAGCTGCAATGAAAGATGTGTTTTTAGTTAAGGGGCAAGGTTCTAATGATTGTATAATTGCTTTAGCGGGTAATCCCAATACAGGAAAGAGTACTGTTTTTAACAGTCTTACAGGATTAAAACAACACACAGGAAATTGGCCTGGAAAAACGGTAAAAAATGCACAAGGACATTACGCGTATAAAGATAAAAAATACATATTAGTTGATTTGCCTGGAACATATTCTCTTCATGCTAATTCTGCCGAAGAAGAAGTTGCTCGTGATTTTATATGCTTTGGCAAATCAAAAGTAATAGTAGTTGTTGTTGATGCTACTTGTTTGGAAAGAAACTTAAATCTTGTTTTGCAAATATTGGAGATTACTAAAAAAGTTGTTGTTTGTGTTAATTTAATGGATGAGGCAAAAAAGAAAAAAATAAATGTGGATTTAGAAAAACTTTCAAATCTCTTGGGAGTTTCTGTTATAGGGACAAATGCTAGAAATGGAAAAGGATTGGTTAAACTAAAAGAGGTTATTAGCAAAGTGGCTCTAAAAAAAGAAAAGGACAGTTTTAATAAGATAAACTATAATGACAGCCTTGAGAAGGGAATTGAGATAGTAGAAGCAGCAGTTAAAGGAAGAGTAGAAGACAGGGTAAATTCCCGTTGGTTAAGTTTAAGACTATTGGAAGACAATAATAAAATTGCAGAGTCATTTAAAAAACATCTAAACATTAATTTAAAAGAGAATGATGACTTGAATTGTAGGATTAATGAAGCACAAAAATACTTTTTAGAAAACAAAATAAGTCAAAATGAAATTAAAGATAATATAGTTACGTGTATTATTAAGAAAGCAGAAAAAATTGGGCAGGAAGTTACTACTTTTAAGAATGCAAATTATAATCAATTTGATCGTACTATAGATAATATATTAACATCAAAAATATATGGTATTCCGATAATGTTAGCAATGTTAGGAATAGTATTTTGGGTAACGATTCAGGGAGCAAATTATCCATCACAATTATTAGCCAAAGGATTTTTTTGGATCGAAGGACAATTAACTATTTTTTTTGTAAGCAGTGGATTGCCTGCTTGGCTTCATGGCATTCTTGTTTTAGGTATGTACCGAACTGTGGCTTGGGTAATATCAGTCATGCTTCCGCCAATGGCTATTTTTTTCCCACTGTTTACCTTACTGGAAGATTCAGGGTACTTGCCGAGAGTAGCTTTTAATTTAGACAATTATTTTAAAAAGGCTTGTGCCCACGGAAAACAGGCATTGACGATGTGTATGGGGTTTGGCTGTAATGCGGCAGGAATTATTTCTTGTAGGATAATTGATTCACCCAGAGAGCGGTTGATAGCCATTATAACTAACAATTTTGTTCCCTGTAATGGGCGCTTTCCAACGTTAATTGCCTTGGCTTCAATTTTTATTGCCTCAAGTATGGGAGCTTGGCAATCTGTGGGAGCAACACTTAGCGTTTTGATGGTAATTGTTTTGGGAGTTGGGATAACCTTGGTTGTTTCTAGGATTTTATCCAAAACAATTCTTAAAGGATTGCCATCGTCATTTACATTAGAATTACCTTCCTATAGAAAACCGCAAATAGGTAGGGTGATAGTTCGCTCTATTTTTGACAGAACATTATTTGTTTTAGCTCGTGCCATTAGTGTAGCTGCACCTGCAGGAATGATTATCTGGCTAATTGCAAACATAAATGTGGGTGGAATTAGTGTTTTAAACCATTGTGCAGGATTGGTAGATCCCTTTGCTCAATTATTTGGTATGGATGGGTTTATATTAATGGCATTTATTTTAGGGTTACCTGCTAACGAAATAGTAATACCTATTCTTATCATGTCTTATATGTCAACAGGAGCAATGCTTGAATTGGGTTCAATGGATGATTTGAGGCAATTATTCTTGCAAAACGGATGGAGTTGGTTGACAGCAGTGTGTACTATGCTTTTTGTGTTGAACCACTTTCCTTGTGCAACGACACTACTCACAATTCGCAAAGAAACACAAAGCTGGAAATGGACAGCGATATCTTTTATAATACCAACGATTACAGGGATTATATTATGCTTTATTGTGGCTCAATCTGTACGTCTTTTAGGCTTGATTTAGATAAAGTTAGTTGAACCATTCCAGGAGCTTAGCGACGGTTAGCTATTCGGATAACAAGAAAAACAGGCATAGAAAAACCCCGCACTGTAGCGGGGGAATAATTTTATGTTATTTCCTTTGCAGGTGCATTAATACGTCAATTATTCTTTTATGGGCAATTATCCCTTGAGGAGCATTACCAATCTTCTCATCCTGTTGAACTCTTGCTTCAATTTCTGCAATCCAATCCCTTTTGCCATTTTGATTTGCCTTGGTTAAATAATAACGACAATTAGGATATATTTTTTGTAAAGGTTGTATGTCTAAAGTAACTAAAGCATGTTCAATGCCAGAAATCTCACCTTTATCATAAAGTTTATCAGTTATCTTACAAAATTCATCAAAAGAAGCATTACGAACATCGTAGTCTTGTGCTATTTGCTTGTAAATATCCATTTTTGTATTTGGGGAACAGGTTTTTGCAATGCTTTGTTCTTTGGCAAAGGATGGACTAACCTTTTGACTACTTCTGGGGACATATGTAGTTGTCATATTGCTAATACTAGATATACTCACAATCACGAACCCCTTTCCATTTGCGTAGTAAGTTCACAATACCACATTATGTTACCTTTTACTAACATAATTTAAACTTAAGCGGTAAGCACTTTTTGAGTAAAAACTATCTTATATAGATTAAGTCGGACATTGTATTAAATGGGGAATTTAAAGAAGTACACTGATAAGTAAAGTTTTCATTTTCAAAAGCACTGAATCAGTTAAAGGAGGGGCTGAGACAGCGTATACAACAACTGCACTCGTTAAACAAAGCAACAAACTCAATAATAGAACTACAAGAATCTTTCTTTTCATTATTTACATCTCACTGAAATATATTTTTTTTAGACTGCTTTAATACC
>JAQUGH010000155.1 GCA_028684195.1 Clostridia bacterium
AAATGTTATTAGTTTTTGATGTAGGAAATACGAACATAGTTTTAGGAATTTATGATGGGGATAAGCTAATTAAGGATTGGAGATTATCCACTAACAGAAATAATACTGTTGATGAGTGTGGTATTGCCATATGTAATTTGTTTATTTATAGTGGATTGGATTACCATGATGTTAAGGCTATTGCTATTTCATCTGTGGTTCCTCCGGTCATGCCAACGTTGGTGGAAATGTCGAGAAAATATTTCAATGTTGAGCCTTTAATAATAGGACCGGGAGTAAAAACAGGAATGGCAATATTATATGAAAATCCTAAAGAAATAGGAGCTGATCGCATAGTAAATGCCGTTGCAGGATATGAATTATATGGTGGACCCCTAATTATAGTGGACTTTGGAACAGCCACTACCTTTTGTGTGATTAGCAAAAAAGGTGAATATTTGGGTGGGGCGATTACCGCAGGTATAGGGATTTCCACGGAAGCTCTTTTTGATAAAGCAGCGAAACTACCACGTATAGAATTAGTTAAGCCTCAAAAAGTAATAGGGCGTAATACGGTATCAAGTATGCAGTCAGGTATAATTTATGGATATGTGGGACAGGTCGATGGAATTGTGAAAAGGATTAAAGCGGAAATGGAAAGTAATGCTTTTGTTGTTGCCACAGGGGGCATGGCAAAACTCATTGCGAGTGAATCAGAAACGATAAACAAAGTTGATGCTTTAATAACATTGGAAGGATTAAAGATAATTTATAAACGGAACATTTAAATAAGTATCGTAATAAATTATTGCTAATTTTTTAAGCGAAGGGACGAGAAACGTGGTTATAAGGTTTTACGTTTCTCGTCCCTTCTAGTTAAATACATTTTAGGAAAATAATGCTTTACATAAGATAATATGGTATATTAAGGTATAGAAAGAGGTGCCGGGTTTGCAAATTGGTAATATTAACATTTCTAATAAGGTAGTGCTAGCCCCAATGGCGGGAATAACTGACAAGGCTTTTAGAATAATTGCTCGTGAACATGGATGTGGTTTGGTTTACACAGAAATGGTCAGTGCAAAAGCATTAACCTATAATAATGAAAGAACAAAGCTTATCTTGGATATACAAGGAGAAGAACAGCCTGTTGCAGTACAACTTTTTGGCTGTGAACCTGAGATTATGGCAGAGGGCGCTAAAATAGCAGAGAGGGAAGGGGCTCGAATAATTGATATAAATATGGGCTGCCCTGTTCCAAAGGTGGTCAAAAATGGGGAAGGCTCTGCTTTACTAGAAAATCCAGAATTGGCTGCTAAAATAATAAGCACCATGGTACAGGCGGTAGCTGTTCCTGTTACAGTAAAAATTCGTACCGGTTGGGATAAAGATAATATAGTAGCGGTGAGCTTTGCAAAAAAAATGGAAGAGGCAGGGGCAAGTGCCATAGCAGTTCATGGTAGAACAAGGGATCAGCATTATGCAGGTGAAGCGGATTGGACAGTAATAGAACAAGTCAAAAGAGCCGTTTCTCTACCTGTTATCGGTAATGGTGATATATGGTCAGCTCAGGATGCTAAAAAGATGTTAGAGCAAACAGGATGCGATGCCGTAATGTTGGGAAGAGGTGTTCGAGGTAATCCTTGGCTAATTAAACAGGTATATCATTATTTAGAATTTGGAGAAGAAGTACCATATCCTCAACCCGATGAGAAAATAAAAGGTGCTATTAAGCACTTAAATTTGACTATAAAATTAAAAGGTGAAGAATCTGGAATTAAGGAAATGAGAAAGCATTTGATTTGGTATTTAAAAGGATTGGCACATACGGCAGCTCTTAAAGAAAACATTTTCAAAGCAACAACTCAAAGTGAAGTTATAGAAATTCTTAATAATTATTTACTACAACTTATCTCCTGAAAGATTTAATTTAGAAAAGCATACGATAATTTACAGACAAAAAGGGGAAAATAGTAATTAATTATATTCTGTAGTAATTCGTATGTTGCGGGAGGTAAAAATGATGAAAAGAATTGTGAGTGTGAGCTTAGGTTCAAGTTGTAGGGATCATGCTGTTGAAACGAAGATTATGGGGGAGCAATTTAAAATTGAAAGGATTGGTACTAACGGAGATATTGATAAAGCGATTAATTTAATTCGCTTACTAGATGGCAAGGTAGATGCTTTCGGGATGGGGGGCATTGATTTATATATTAGAGCAGGTCACAAAAGATATATTCTTAAAGATGCTATGCGTTTGCAAGAAGCGGCAAAGATCACACCTATGGTAGATGGAGGTGGTTTAAAGAACACCTTGGAAAGGTACGTCGTGCGTTATTTATTAGAGAAAGGGTTGTGCAGCTTCTCCGGGAAAGATGTGTTGCTTGTTTGTGGGATGGATAGATTTGGGATGGCGGAAGCTTTAGTGGAAGAAGGAGCCAATGTTACTTTTGGAGATTTAATATTTGGACTAAATATTCCTGTACCCGTTAAGTCACTAGAGATGCTTGCGACAGTCGGGAAAATTTTGGGTCCCGTAGTTAGTAACATTCCTTTTAAATATTTGTATCCAATTGGTGATAAACAAGAAGTAATAATTAATAAGTATGATAAATATTATAATAAAAATGAGATTATCGCCGGGGATTATCTCTACATAAAGAAATATCTGCCCGAGGACATTACGGGCAAAGTAATACTAACTAATACTGTCACTGCAGAGGATGTTAAGCTTTTAGCTGATAGAGGTGCTAAATATTTAATAACAACTACCCCGGAATTTCAAGGTCGTTCCTTTGGAACCAATGTCATGGAGGCTGTTTTAGTTACGTTATTAAATAAACCATTGGAATCAATCACAGAGGAAGATTACAAATATATTTTAGCAAGTGTCAAATTCATACCACGTTTTATAAAGTTAGATAAAGAAAAATTAGCGTAAAGGAAGTTCCATATAATATGAATAAATTTGCCTTCATAATTCATCCTAACGCTATGGAGGATGTTCATCAAAAATTTCCTATGACAAAATATGTGCCTGATTTTTTTTGGAACAAAGCTTCTCAGATCATTCCTCCTAGTAAAGTTTCGGAGGTAAAAGGAATTCATTCTGCGTATAACGAAGTAAAAGGAGATATTATAAGCTGTCCTTTTACTTCACAGCAATTTCTTGACTTATCAACAGAGGTGTCCATACGAAAAATCATCAAGGCGGTCAAGCTTGCTGAAAGGAATGGGGCTGAAGTAGTAGGCTTAGGAGCTATGACTTCGGTAATAGGCGAGGGTGGAAGGATAGTAGCTCAAAATGTGGGGATACCCGTGACCACAGGGAATAGTTTTACTGTTTTTACTGCTTTGGAAGGAACAAAAAGAGCGGTAAAGATGAGGGGAATTGATTGGCTTAGAGCCAAGGTAGTTGTTTTGGGAGCTATGGGAGGCGTAGGCGATGTTTGTACACGCATAATTGCGAAGGAGAGTAGATATTTAACATTAGTAGCACGACAGCAGAATAAATTAGAAAAGCTTGCTGCGAAAATACTGTATGAAACGGGACTTGCGGTTAAAATTACTCGTAATTTGAAGGCTGAATTAAGGAAAGCGGATGTGGTGATCGCAATAACATCTGCTTTGGATACAATGGTTGAGCCTGAGGATTTAAAACCCGGGTCAGTAGTTTGTGATGTAGTATATCCTAGAAATATTTCTCGCATGGTTGCTGAAAAAAGGAAGGATGTTTTAGTAATTAATGAAGGGGTGGTTGATGTCCCGGGAGATTTAGGACTTAACAACACTTCCGGATTTCTTGCGGGAAAATATAATGCTTCCATGGCAGAGACGATCATACTTGCCTTAGAAAAAAAATACGAATCGTATTCTCTAGGTAAAGATATGACGATTGAACAGGTAGAAGAGATGGGAAGCTTAGCACATAAGCATGGAATTAAACTGGTGGGCTTTTAAGAAACTGAAGGAAAATTTACTAATGTGGTAGGACTCTTGACATATATTGTAGCTATCTATATAATTATCGGTATTGGAAAGTCAGATAACAAGCACTGCTTGTGTATGCAGTGCTTGTTGGTGTACGTATGGGTTGATAATTAGTTTAAATTGAGGAGCGAGGACGATGGTAGAAAAAGAAATAATTTTGACACCTGAAGGCATGGTTAAATTGGAACAGGAACTGGAAAACTTAAAATCCGTAAAAAGGAGGGAAGTGGCAGAACGCATAAAGCAGGCCATTGATTTTGGCGATATAAGTGAGAACTCTGAATATGACGATGCTAAAAATGAGCAAGCTTTTATTGAAGGACGGATTATGACCTTGGATAAAATGCTTCGTAATGCAAAAGTTATTGAACATGAGGAAGATGGTTCTACAATTGTGCATTTAGGAGCTAAAGTAATTCTTCAAGATTTAGAGTATGGTGATGAATTGGAATATACGTTGGTAGGATCGGCAGAAGCAGATCCTATGGATAAAAGAATTTCTAATGAGTCTCCAGTAGGCAGTGCGATTATAGGCAAAAATGAAGGAGACGTTGTCGAGGTTGAGGTACCGGCAGGGAAAATAAAATATAAAATAGTAAGCGTTGGATAGGGAACGATAGTTAAACGATAGCTGAACGATAGTTAAGCAGTTGGACAGTTGGTCGGTTGGTCAGTTGGTCAGGAAACGATAGCTGAATGATAGCTGAATGATAGCTGAA
>JAQUGH010000156.1 GCA_028684195.1 Clostridia bacterium
TTCTGGTTCTTCTACTGCTTCTGGTTCTTCTACTGCTTCTGGTTCTTCTACTGCTTCTGGTTCTTCTACTGCTTCTGGTTCTTCTACTGCTTCTGGTTCTGTCTTAACTACTAACGCAGTACTTGCTTCTGACATATTCCCTACTGCGTCTTTTGCCTTAACCATAAAACTATATTCCGTATCAGGTATCAGCTCGGTCACAGTGCAAGCCGTACCAAACGAAGTACCAGCTAAGATTTCTTCCTTATAAATAGCATACTCTTCTACTCCAACATCATCTTCAGAAGCTGTCCATGATAAAGAAACGCTTGAATTTGTCTTTGACACCAATGATAAATCACTAGGAACAGATGGTGCCTGAGTATCAGGTGCTATTTCAACATCTTGATTCGTGTCTTCACTTTGTGTATCTTGTGTATCTACTATAGGCTGACTTGCGTCTTCACCTACATCATCTCCGTTATAATTGCTTTCATTCTCTAATCCGCTATACCCATACATAACAGAACTCATCACAGGAGATGCGACCATTATAATTGATAATAATACAGATATTAGCGACCTTAAATATCTTTTTAATTTCATTTTCTTATCCTCCTCTTAAAACCCTTATTAATTTGATACACTACAAAATACTAGCTTTACCCCTAATTACTAGATTCTACTTTAACCACATTCCCATTTGTATCATATTGAAAATTGAATACTTTCCCTGTTGATGTTTTAACATTTATTAGACGGTTCATATCATCATACGTATAGGTATACTCAACATCACTGGGTACTATTAGGCTATCGTTAGTTACAACTTTATTGGCAAAGCTCGCCAAAACTCCCCCATCTGCCGCAACTACTGTCCCTGCGGTATAAGAAAGTTGTATATTGCTAGCATCTAAACAAATTGTATCTGTTAAAAATATCTCAATTATGTCCTTATTACTATTTAAACTTACTGCTGATATAGGATTATCTATTTCATTTACTGTTATAACAAAACCCGCTGGTGCACTTGGCAACATTGCCATGTTTTTGTCAAAAGTGACCAATATCTTATTTCCATCTGTACTAGTTTTTACACTAACAACAATCGGATTTTCTACATATGTTTTTATTGTGATTTGCTCGCTTGCTTCTGACACATTCCCTGCTTCATCGCATGCTTTTACCACAAAAGCATATTCTGTCCCAGGTTTAAGTCCTGTCACTGTATAACTTGTCCCTGCTACCTTTTCTATTAATGCTTCACCTTGATATATTTCATATCCAGTTACACTTACGTTATCACTGGCTTCATCCCAAGCTAAAGCTATACTGGTATAAGTCTCTTCTGTACTCCTCAGATTCTGCGGAACTGTCGGTGCTTCCGTATCTGCCTTAGTGCTCTTGGTTATCGTTTCACTCCATTCACTTGTCACTTTTGCATTTTTTGCTCTTACTCGGTATGTATGCTCTGTTGCTACTGCTAAGCCCTGATGTTCAAAGCTTGTGGCAGCTCCATTATCTATTACTTCTCCATCTGCTTCTACTTCGTATGAAATCGCATTTACTACTCCGTCCCACATTACGGTAACGCTATTCATCGTTTCTGTTGTCGTAATATTTATTGGAACTTCTAGTAGTGTAATCTCATTCAACTGCTCACTTGCTTCTGATACATTTCCTGCTTCATCGCATGCCTTTACCACAAAAGCATATTCTGTCCCAGGTTCAAGTCCTGTCACTGTATAACTTGTCCCTGCTACTTTTTCTACTAATGCTTCACCTTGATATATTTCATATCCAGTTACACTTACGTTATCACTGGCTTCATCCCATGCTAAGGCTACACTGGTATAAGTCTCTCCTGTACTTCGCAGGTTCTGTGGAACTGTCGGTGCTTCGATGTCTTTGTAATATCTTTCATTCACTATCATCGTTTTACTAGCTTCCGAATAGTTACCAACAGAATCAAACGCTTTAACGTAAAATGCGTAACCCTTTCTAGGTGAAATCCTATTTACCCAACAATATGTCCTGCTTGTGACTGCTATTTTTTGTCCATCCTTATATATCTCATACCCTTTAACTCCTACATTGTCCTTAGCTATGTCCCAATATAATATATAGTAGCTGCCAAATGCTCTTACATATCTCACGTTTTGTGGTACTGTTGGTACTTCTGTGTCTTTTGTCGATATTTCTATTTGGTTACTTTGTTTAGATATATTCCCTTCTGCATCATAGGCTTTGATTGTATAGGTATATATGTTTTCTGTTATAATTTCTTTATCTATGTACGCTAGTTTATTTGTAGTTGCTATTATTTGTCCATTTCTGTATATTTGGTATCCTTTTACTCCTACATTGTCTTGAGAAGATTTCCAAGTCAAACTTATAATCTTTTCTGTTAAGTTTAGTTTCGCTTGCAGGTCTTGGGGTGCTGTTGGTGCCTCTGTATCTACAGTAATTGTTGATACTTTTTTTGTATTACTCGGTTCTGATATGTTTCCTTTTTTGTCATATGCCTTGACTGTGAAAATATATTCTGTTGTGGGTTCTAATCCCGTCACAGTATAGCTTGTCCCAGGGATTCTTTCGACTAATGTATTACCCTGATATATTTCATACCCGACTACACCTACGTTATCGGTAGCTTTATCCCAAGTAAGGGATATACTTGTACCGGTTTGTAATGTACTCTTTAAATTCCGTGGAGCTGTTGGAGCTTCGATATCTTTGTAATATCTTTCATTCACTATTATTGTTTTACTAGCTTCTGAACGGTTACCGGCATAATCATATGCTTTAACGTAACATACGTAGCCTTTCCTGCGTGAAATACTTTTTATCCAATAATTTGTCCTGCTTGTAGTTGCTATTTTTTGTCCATCCTTATATATTTCATACCCTTTTATACCTACATTGTCTTTTGCTGCATCCCAGTACAATAAATAGTAGCTGCCAAATATTCTTCTACATCTCAAATTTTGTGGTACTGTTGGTACTCCTGTGTCTGAATCAGTTGTATTTATCACTGATGCTTTGCTTGATTCAGATATATTTTTGCCTCCACTTCTAGCTACAGCTGTCAATGGTATACATTGCATGATCATCATAACTAACGTAATTACAACAACTATTTTGTTAGTTCTTTTTGATAAGTTCAATTTTTTCTTCCCCCTCCGTAATTTATCTGAATAACTTAACACACAGTATCCACTAGCGAAAAATTTTGTTAGTGTTACTAGCGTGTAATGGTTCAACTACCCTTCAGTGAAAAATAAAAATCTCTACTGAAAGAAGTTTCACTTTATAACAACATTTTTATCTTATCAAACTATATTTATTAATCAAGAGGAATATTGTCGAACATTGTCGAATTTAAAATTCTTTTCTGATTATTTTACATATACTACTTTCTAACCACCATTTCCTTTGAACAATCTTTTCAACAAAAGCAAATCAAACGCTAAAATTATTAAGCTTACACCCCCATAAACACCTGTAGTATCACCCAAAGAATTAAGCCAAGGTGACGCAATACCAAGTACTAAAGCCAACATCGCTTGTACTATAATAAATATACTAATTTGTTTTTTGTTTCCGTTTATTGATTGCTTCTTTTCCTCTTCCGCTTTACCAAATAACGCTTCATAAACATCTTTATCATCTGCTTTTTCCTCTATTCCCTCATTTGAATCTGAATTAGAATCAGTTGCAGATGCAATTGTGATTGCGGTTTCAAGTTTAAACGGCTTGGATTTTTCATTCTTGTTAGTTTTTTCTTTAATGACACAATACTTCATTTCATTTATCTTTTTATGGAATTCATTTATGTTAAAAAAACATTCAGCATTATAATTTTTAATATCTAAAGGAATTTTTTCAAAACATCCCAACACCTTTTTTAATAAAATCCTAAAATTATCGTTTACATCACACTCTAACTTAAGCGGAACATAAATAAGTGATACCTCTCTAGTATCGGGGTTTATATATATGTATTCCTCATGGAGCAAAAAGCTAGAGTCATAAAGAAGATACTTTTTACTTTCCAAAAGGGTGCTCGCAATGTCATCCATAAGCTTAATTGAATTTTCAACGTCCGGCTGAACTTCTTCTATATATTGGCGAAGCGATATCTTCTTAGCAAGCAAATAATAAAACTTTACATTATTATTAATGATTCTTTCTTCCATTTCGTTTATACCTAAATAATGATTTCTTTTAATCATCTCTACCTGATAGGAAATAATATTGCTTTTTTCCTCCACGTTCAAGACTAAATACCTTTTCGTTGAATCCTCTTTTATACTAATGTTAAAACCACCAATAAAGCTGTTTTGCCAATTTTTCACGTACATTCCCCCCTTCCTTCACTTATATCTGTTTGGACAACCTTTATGAACACGTTTGCCCTTTTCTTTTGCTTCCTTCTCAGTCATTTTAGTAACTTTACTGTTTTTGATATAGTCACAATGCCGATAAATATGATATACGTTTGTATCTGATTTACACACATATACATATCTAACATCCTCTCTATCTTTATCTTTACTATCATCTTCACTGCCACTATTTTCATTACCATCATCTTTGAAAAAATCTAATTTTTCTTTACCTTTATCAACTGTATATATCCCATTGCCCCCAAGTAACCACGCTCTTTCCACCGCAGTGTGTCTTAGCACTATATTTTTGTT
>JAQUGH010000026.1 GCA_028684195.1 Clostridia bacterium
TTGACTTTTTTAGCGAAACCCCTTTTTTTAGCAGCGGGTTTTATGATGTTCTTATTGAGTGAGTTGGTTATATGGTTTGCAGATATAAAATGGGCATGTATTACAGTTGCAACTCCTTCTGTATCGCTTGTATTTAGTATTTATTTATTGTTAATAGTTTTACCTGTACTTCCACGTTATCGTTATATTATTAGAGAAATTCCCACAAAAATCAAAATTGCAATAGTATTTATTTTTACATTAAACTTATTATTAGTTTTTTGGCCATCACCAAAGGGTATGGAAGTTGTATTTTTGGATGTTGGACAAGGTGATAGCATATTTATGAAGACGCCAGGAGGAAAAACATTATTGTTAGATGGTGGGGGCACACCTTTTTCAGATTACCCTATTGGGAAAAATGTTGTTCGTCCATTTCTTTATCATTATGGCATTAATAAAATAGATTGTATGATTATGTCCCATAATGATCTTGATCATAGCGAAGGGCTACTGGAAATATTACCATATTTTCAAGTGGGTGCATTTTTAATGCCTTCTAAGGAAGAAGGAAATGAAACTGAGATTAAAATATTGGAGTATTGTGATAATAACAAAATTCCCATAATAGAATTAGTAAAAGGGCAGAGGATTACTTTAGAAGAAGATGTTTTTTTGGAGGTTCTTTTTCCTCCTAAAAATGATAAAAATGTAGGAAATAATCATTCTTTGATAGTGAGACTTAGATATAAAGATAGTGAGTGGCTATTTACTGGAGATGCAGAAAACGAAGCGTTGAATGGTTTGTTAGCAACAGAACAAGACATAAAGTCAGATGTTTTTAAAATATCACATCATGGAAGTAGGAGTGCATATAATTTAGACTTTTATAAACAAGTAGCTGCTAAGACGGTTGTCATATCAGTAGGAAAAAATAATTTTGGTCAACCTCATCAAGACGTGATAGAATACTATAAAAGTAAGAATATCCCCGTCTACATTACAAAGGAAGTTGGAGCAGTTACAACTTGGAGTAATGGTAAAAAGATAGTTATTAAGACAAAACAAAACTAGCTAAATCTGTTAAGTATTTGGTCTGCAAATGTTCAGTTAAATTATTTAGGTAAATATAGTATGGAGAATTTTAATAATTGTATGTTATAATTACAAAAGCACTATTTTGATAGGACTGATGATTATATGTTAAGAAGATGGTTTCTTATGGTGCTTTGCTTTTTTATGTTGATTTTATTAGCAAATCCCGTACAAACGCAAGCATTGTCACAATCACAAATTGATGGAAAAGGTGCGGTGCTTATTGATGAGATAACCGGGCAGGTTCTTTTTGATAAAAATAAGGATCAAAAACTTCCACCTGCCAGTATTACAAAGATACTTACAGCAATAATTGCTATTGAAAGCGGAAAACTTGACCAAACGGTAATGATTGGAACAAATCCTCCACGTATTGAGGGTACGCGAGTATATCTTGAAGAAGGCGAAGAAATAAAGCTGAGGGATTTAGTTAAGGCTTCTTTAATACATTCAGCTAATGATGCAGCATTGGCTATTGCAGAATATCTTGCTGAATCACAGGAAGAATTTGCAGTAAGTATGAATAGTAAAGCGAAAGAAATTGGTGCTATTAATAGTAACTTTGTTAATTCCCATGGACTTACTGCGGATAATCACTATACTACTGCTTATGATATTGCCCTTATAGCTCGTTATGCCATGAAAAATGATGAATTTCGTGATATAGTAAAAGCTAAAGTTTTAGATTGGACTGGGAAAGCATGGCAAACAAGATTGATAAATAAGAATGATCTTCTTTGGTCTTATGATGGCGCAACAGGCATTAAAACTGGGTATACAAGTGAAGCTAAGTGTACGATTGTAGCTTCGGCTACACGTGATAACAAATCATATATTGTTGCTGTTCTGGGAAGCGTGGGTACGAATACTTGGAAAGATGCTAAGAATATACTGGATTATGGTTTTGATAATTTTCAAACCATCCAATTAGCGAGTTCTAGTGAAATAGTAGCAACAGTAAATGTTGATGGTGATAATAAGTTAAATTTAGTACCAAATAAAAATTTGGCGATATCTTTACCTTTAGAAGGAAATCAAAAGATGGAGACTAAGGTTGTTTTGGATCCACTTCAAAGTTCTATTAGCAAAGGAGAAATTTTAGGAAAAATGGTGTTTGTGGTAGATGATATAGAGGTAGGATGCGTTGATTTAATTGCAAATAACAATATTAATTCATGGAAAATATTTGATACTATTATCTATTTAGTGGCGATCCTTTATTTCTTACAAATAGTGTGGAGAATTTTTAAGTTACACAGAAGAAAGAGAAAAAATAGTTTTAGCTTTGGTAATTATTCTAGTAAGTATTAGCTTGACGAGGACTGGGTTGGGGGTGCTTTATGCAGTACCAAAGTGTGATGAATAGCATAAAAAGAGGAGTTATTTCACCTATTTATCTTATTTATGGTGAAGAAGAATATCTTCAAGAAATGATCATTACTGATTTAAAGAAAGCTTTAGTATCTTCTGATATAGGTTTATTTAACCTCGACGAAGTAGATGGGGAAAAGGTTAATATTACGTCTATCGTTGATATGGCTAATACATTGCCTGCTTTTGCTGAAAAAAGACTTGTAATTGTTAAAAATGCTTTTTTTCTTAGCACTTCTGTTAAAGTTGCAGAAAAAAAGAATAAGTCAGGGGAAGAAGAACGTTTATTGAAATATTTAGCAGATCCTCTTTTATCGACTTGTCTCGTCTTTTGGCAAAAAGGGCGTGTGGATAAAAGGAAAAAAATATATAAAGAAATTGTATCAGCAGGTCAAACTTTAGAAATAGAAACCTTAAAGGGTGTGGATTTGAACACGTGGATTGTGGAGGAAGCTAAAGAAATGGGGAAAAAGCTGGAGCCACAAGCAATAGAATATATGGTAATTAATTTGGGGAATAAACTTAGAAATATCAAAAGTGAATTAGAAAAGTTGGCAATATATAGTGGGGAGAATAGGAATATTACCTTTCAAATGGCAAAGAGTCTAGTAACAATTACTACAGAAGGAAATATCTTTAACCTTGTAGACAAAATAGGTCTAAGAAAATATGAAGAAGCATTTGTTGAATTGGTGAATCTTTTAAAAGTTGGTGAACCGCCAGTTAAAATATTATTTATGATTGCTCGCCAATTTCGTTTAATACTTTTAGCTAAAGATTTAAGCAAAAGAGGTTACACAGAAAAACAAATTGCTTTAGAGTTGAAGTCGCATCCTTTTGTTGTAAAAAAAATCTTGAAACAAGGACGAAATTTTTCTTTTTATGAACTGGAAAAGAGTTTGCAATTATTATTAGAAAGCGATATTGGTATTAAAACAGGGATGTCACCTCGTGTAAGCTTAGAAAATTTAATATATAATTTAACTACTTTTAAAATGGTTCAATTTAATTAAACTTTAAGTTTGAGTTCAACACGAATAAACATTATAAAAAACCCTGAATGTTTTTGATGAAAACATTCAGGGTTTTTTAGTTATAAACTAATCTTTTTAGCTTGCTAGTTTGTTAATTTTTAGCGTTAAGCGAGATTTTTTACGAGCAGCTGTATTTTTATGAATAATACCCTTGCTGGTAAGCTTATCGATAATCCGAATGAGTTTTTGAAGTTTTTCTCTTGCTACTTCCAAGTTATCATTTTGTAAAGCCGTTTCAAAGCGGCGGATAGCAGTTTTCATCATAGATGTATAAGAAGCATTCTTTACAGTACGAATGCGGGCTAACTGCGCTCTTTTTATGGCGGATTTAATATTTGCCAATGCAAGCTCACCTCCTTCAAGTGTGTACAATATATATATATTCTAAAATCACAAATCAAATCATATCATTTTTAACATGGAAAGGCAAGAAAATATTAGTCCGATGTTAGCATAAGTTTAAAAAAAAAGCACAAGATATAATAATTGGAGGTGAATGTCTTGATTAAAATAATAATTAGGTTTCTTGTTTCAGCCATTGTATTATTAGTTGTAAGCTGGCTTTTGCCGGGAATTTCGGTATCAGGTATTACGGGGGCTATTATTGCATCTGTGGCAATAGTTTTATTAGGGTGGATAGCTGAAAAACTATTGGGGAAAAATGTTACACCTCGTTCTCGTGGAATTATTGGATTTATTAGTGCTTCGGTGGTTATTTATTTAGCGCAATTCATTGTACCTGGCAGCATTAAGGTTAATGTTCTTGGTGCTGTATTGGCTTCTTTGGTAATAGGCTTAGTTGATGCTGTAGTACCTACAGAAATAAGGTAAATATCATATTCATACTCCTCATCACATATAAATTACAGAAAGGATGGGGAGTATGCTTCTTAAATATAGAATACAAATGGGCAAGTCTTACTACATAATTAAGTGTTTATTTTTGTTTGCTGTTGCATTAATATTAGTAACAATTATCACATTTATTAGTAACAAATGTGATAATTTACAGTTGATTCCGAACTTGATAGGGCAATACAAAAACAATTCAGTTATGATTCTTAATGAGGGGTTTCCAAGTGTATTTTATCAAGTTAACGATGATATTTCAGGAAAAAGATTTAATGATATTATTTATCAGGCTTCAAGGATATTAACAGGGGTAGATACTCGAAATCCTTCATCTGTTCTTTGCAACGGATTAAACGTCTTGCCTGTGAACACTGTTATGGGAAATGTATCTTTTGCAGCAGCTTCAATAGAAGAAGATGGAGGAGAAGAGGATTTTTATTTGCCCGGTAATAACGAAGAATTGGAGGAGTGGATAATAATACAGGAAGACGAATATCCATTTGTTCAATTAAACGGGGAGCCTATGATATTTATTTATAATACACATAATGCAGAATCATATAAACCTACCCAAGGAACTTCTAAGTTAGATGGAAGAAATGGTGGCATTGCAAATGTCAGTGAAACTTTTAAAAAAGCCATAGAAGGAAAACATTCTATAAAAACAATTTATAGTGATGTTATTCATGATTACCCTGTTTTCACAAAATCATATATTAATTCCAGGCAAACAGCGAAAAAATTTATCAAAGAGTATCCCAAATTACAAGCGGTTATCGATATCCATCGTGATGCTGGGATGAATACTAGAAAGGATACTTTAGTTAGGATTAATGGCAAGGATTGTGCTAAAGTGATGATCGTTATAGGGACGGAACATTCAAAGTGGAAGCAAAACCTTGCCTTTGCGCAGAAAATAGAAAAAAAGGCAAATGAGCTGTATCCAGGTTTACTTAAATGCGTACGTTCACGTGAAAATAGATGTTATAATCAGGATTTACATACACATGCAGTCCTTTTTGAAGTTGGTAGTGACTTAAATAAGGAGGAAGATGCTATCAATTCAGCTAAATTAATGGCAGATGTTATTGCAGAAGTATTAAAAAAGAAATAGTTGTTTAGTAATAAATAATTGAGGGAAGATTATTTATAGATGTTTTGTACTATTTGCTGCGGTGTTGAGGTGAAAAAACACTATGACTTTTTATAGGAAACAAATGATTTTTATAACTTTGTTTGCATTAATAATTATTTTTTTTGGTTTATTTGTGACCTCGTATACCATGAAAAAAACAACTCTTCGACAGGTCAATGATTTTTTAGCTGTAAGTAGTGAGACACAAGGATATATGCAAATCACAGTACTGGGGTTAAATTATGAGGTGAATAGTGATAAAATAACTAATAAGTTAAATAATCTAGCAGCAAAGGTTAGAAAAATTTGTTTTGCAGGCTACGAATGTATAAAAAACGAGGTTTTATATGTAAAAAAACAAATAATTGAAAGGAAGGAATAGACAAGTTGTGCTGTATCCTATAAAATGTTATAGCGTAAGGGAAAAGTGAGAAGGTGCTTTTGATAATGTCTACAGGAACAAAGGTTGCTAAAGCGGCAGGGATATTGATGGTGGCTATGGTGTTTTCACGAATTATTGGTTATGTGAGAGATGTGGTCATTTATTCTAGTTTCGGACAAAATAATCTTACTGATGCTTATAATGCAGCTTTTTCTATACCAGATTTTTTATATTTTCTATTGGTTGGCGGAGCATTAAGCTCTGCTTTTATTCCTGTTTTCTCAAGCTATATTGCTACTGAAAAGGAAGAAGAAGGTTGGAAGGTTGCAAGTATAATTTTCAATATTGTAATTATTTTAATGCTTATAGGAAGTACTATAGGGATTATTTTTGCACCAACTTTGATTCGTATTTTGGTGCCTGGTTTTACGCCTGAAAATATAATATTAACTGTTAAAATGACTAGAATTATGTTTATACAAGCTCTTTTTATGGCGTTAAGTGGTATATCTATTGGAATTCTCAATTCATATCATCATTTTCTTTCTCCTGCTATAGGAGGTATTGTGTATAATCTAGGGATCATTGTAGTCGGTTCGATACTTTCTCCCTATATTGGAATTATGGGATTTTCTGTAGGCGTAGTTATAGGTGCTGTTTTGAGTTTTGCAGTACAGATTCCGGTTCTGTTGAAAATAGGATTGCGTTATAAACCTGTTATTGATTTACAACATCCCGGTGTCAGAAAAATAGGGGTACTTGTTTTGCCTGTCTTAATAGGGCTATCCGTAACACAGTTTAATTTGTTTGTTAATCAAAACTTAGGTTCTAATTTACCAGAAGGTATGATTTCTGCACTTCGAGCGGCACAAAGAATAATGCAACTTCCTATTGGGATTTTTGCTGTTTCTATTGCAGTGGCGACATTCCCTACTTTGACAGGATATGCGGCTCGTAAAGAAAAAGAGGAATTCAAAAAGACGATGTCTCTTGGTATACGAACTATAATATTTGTGACTCTTCCTGCTGCTGTGGGCTTGATAGCTTTAAGGGTGCCTATAGTAAGGCTGCTTTTTCAACAAAGGCAATTTACTATTGAGGATACTCAGGCTACAGCGTATGCCTTGCTTTTTTATTGCTTTGGTCTTATAGCATATTCTTCTATTCAATTACTTAATAGAATTTTCTATTCCTTACAGGATACAATTATGCCTGTTGTTATTGGAGTGGTGACTATAGTTGTGAACATAATTTTAAATTTAACTCTTATAAAACCATTGGGACATGGAGGACTTGCTCTTGCCTACTCTTTGGCAGGATTTGTGAATATGGTGGCTTTACTTTGCATACTTAGAAGGAAAATTGGTTCAATAGATGGTAGAAAAATGTTAGCCTCTTTTGTAAAAACATTAGGAATATCGCTTATCATGGGAGTTGTAACCTATGAAACTGCACAATTCATGGAAACAATTGTGGATGTAGGAACAAAGATGGGACAGGTTATTCAAGTGGGGGTAAGTGTACCTGTGGGCATTCTTGTATTTGGAGCTTTGGTAATGCTGTTCAAAATGGAAGAAGGAGAGTTAGCAAAAAAGATGCTACTGCGACGTGTGTCAAGAAAGTGAGAAACTATACCGGAAATTTTATCTGTTGAATGTAGAACAGGTGGGTATTTGTAACTTTGATTGATTGCGTGCATTAATGTAAATATCAAGATCATCTATAATATATTCTTTTCCTGTAGTATGAAGTGCTTCATAACTTGCCTTGATATAATCAAAAACACGATATTTATTAAAAAGCTCTATAGCTTCTTTACCTTTAAGTTGTTTTGTATTTTTATAATTTTCAATGCAATATACTAAAAAATCCAATTTATCATCCATGATTATGCCTCCTTTGGGAAAGTAATGTTTCCAGTTTCTTGTTCTTCAACAAACAAATCAAATAAGGTAGGTACACTTAAATGCCAAACCTTCGTTTCTTCTTGTTCTAACTTTTTATAGAGTTTTGATACATAAAGGAGGCTTAAAGCGTCTTCATCTAAGATATTTAGTTCTTTAGTAATCATTTGTACCAATTTAGAAACAATTACTTGTAAAATAACTTGAAATTCCTTAACTTCAATCATCATACATTCTCCTCTTTATTTAAATCCAATTGTCCAAGATATTTTAATTGAGCCAATGCTTTTTCTGTGCAAAAGATTACTTGATCATATAATTCATGTATTTTTAATCTTTTAAGGGTTTCTTCTCTAGTTAAAAGTCCTGCTTCATACAAACTAAAAACACGATATATTGTATCATCTGCAACTGCTCCAATAACGAGATCATACTGTTTCCCATCATAAATCCCCTGTCTATTAGCAAAAACAAAATCTAGCCATTCTGCATTTGGTGTATCGAATTTTAAAATATCCAGTGGTTGCACTCTGTTATCAAAATCAATTTCGTACATATTAACCACTTCGGTTTGACTGTCATTTCTCATCATCACTTTATGTGCAAAGCTTATTGCCTGCTTCTTATTTGTAGTTGTATAAAAACCTGCACCAAAATCTAAGGTGCGTTTTTGCCTTATCAAAATAGGCTTTTTAACGATAACATTACTACCGTGATATACAATCATCAGCTTCCTCCTGCAACTTTATGTATCAATTTATTTTCTTTTTTTAACTCTAGAAGCATACTCTTAAAATGCTTTCTCTTATTAATTTGGTTTTGTATTTTTTCAATTTTCTTCTCATCTCGTCCAATATAATCAGTGACTGTTTTTCCCCCATGTCGGTATTTTAAGTAATAATACTCATAATTACCTATTTTCTTTGGAACGATCGTTCCTTTAGGAAGCTGATTAATCTTATCTTCATATTGTTGTTGCATTAAATGGTTCCTTTGGGATTCTTCTGAAATCATATTTATCAACAAGCTCAAAATATCCACCTCCTACATTCATATTATACCCCACTTTAAAAAAGATAACAATGTTTTGTGGGGTAACAAGAGTTGAAAAAGACAGGTGCCTTGATTTTTGTTATAAAGTCAAGGTATAATTATTTAGAAAAATTAATCATCGAGATTTACTAGAAGATGATTGATGATAAAAAAAGCTAGGAGAGTATGAATGGAGTAGTTATGAAGAATATTTAATTAGCGTTAAAAATATAAATCATGGTACCTGTCCCCTCGGTTTTTCCCCTCGGCTTTGGGAGTTGTAACCCATGAGACTGCACAATTCATGGAAACGATTGTGGATGTAGGAACAAAGAAGGGACTGGTTATTTAAATAGGTGTAAGTATATCTGTGGGCGTTTTTGTATTTGGAGCTTTGGTAATGCTGTTCAAAATGGAAGAAGGAGAATTAGCAAAAAGACTGCTGTTGCGACGTGTTTCAAGAAAGTGGAAGATAATATTCATGAACTTTACAATTATGCCAAAAAGCTATATAATTAATAAGTAATGTGGGAATATGTAATATATTAAATTTTCGTAAAGATTCCAATGAAAATGTAAAAATCAAGGTACCTGTCCCTACGATTTGTCTAAAGGAGAAAGATGAAAATGCAAGAGTTTCAGGATGAATGGGCTATGTCATTAATAGCGATAAGAAAAGAAATGGAATTTAAATTTGAAAGAATGTTTAACGGATATGGAAGAGAAGAACTTCAAACGAGTGAAGAGATAGATACATATTGCAATGATTATTAGATTTCAGAAGAAGAATTTATGAAGAAATGTCAGGAATGGCGTTTTGAATTAGAATTTAAAAAAATTGAAGTATGCCATCAGCTTAAGGAAAAGCATGGCTGTTCTAAAACATTGTATGAGAATAAGCGGTTAGAATATTGCGAAAGCCGTATACAATATAATAGCAATGAGGCAGTTGATACTTCAAAATGGGATGAGCTAGTTAATGAAATTAATAAATATTATGAGCAAATTAAGTGGAATAGTATATTTGAATATTGCAAAGTAGCAAAAAAATATGAAGAACAACTTAAGATATCAGAACTGTTAAAAAATACTGAAAAGAATGGTAATGTAGGTAGTCTTGATAGGGCTGAGATGAACAAATTAAAAACGTTAGCAAAAAAATATGGAAATGGAGTGTATGATTTAGAAAATAATTCAAAAGAGTTAAAAAGGCTTAAAGTAGACGTCAAAAGTAGTATTGAAGCGCAGTTAAAGCAGGAGCAAGCAATAGATGAAAAGGGTAAACAAAATAGGGCGTATTGCAGATAAGAAAATCTAAATATACGTTATTTTGAGCAACGAGGAAAATAAAGATAAATGTTTATAAAGAAAAAGCTTGCATTGAATGTGGATAAGGTTAGAGGAAGATTCAAAAATGAGGTAGATAGTTATAAAACCATCCACCTCATTTTTTGATATTTAAAACAAATCAGAATGTGTTCCTGTTCTTGCAAAATATAAGTTTTGACCATCAATCTTATAGATTAACAACCAGTCTGGCTCGACATGACACTCTAAGTAGCCTTTATAGTTACCGAGTAGTTTATGTTCTTTGCATTTGGCGTTTAAGACTTCCTCGTTCTCTAATGCTTTCATGATCGTATATAGATGAGTTATATCGTAGTCACGCTTTGAAGCTAGTTTAACATCTTTTTTAAATTGATTGGTATAATTAACTTTTCTCATCTAGGTTCATTTCCTTAAAAAAGTCATTGACGCTTTGGGGAGAGGAAGGACTTTTATTATTAATAATATTTTCAATATCCTGCATAGCAGCTAAAGTATTAGCATTAGGCTGAGGAATTTTTACCGAGAACGGCAAGCCGTCTGATAGTAATGATTGATGTAAGAACATATTTACGGCGTCTGTAATCGTGATGCCAAAATTAGAAAATAGTTTTTCGGCAGCTTCTTTTGTGTCTGGATCGATTCTAATGTTTAGTGTAGTGGTTTTAGCCATATTCATCACCTCCACTTTTATTATACTCATTATATCACATTGTATGTACAATGAAAGCAAACCAAAATAAAAATGGGGACAGGTACCTTGATTTAATTTAATTATGTTGAAAAATACACATGGGGTAGTTATAATTAATTTGTTACCCTGGAGAAGCGAAAGGAATGAAAATATGAATCAGAAAAACATCCGTAATTTTTGTATAATTGCCCATATTGATCATGGGAAATCAACTTTGGCTGATCGTTTATTGGAGCATACTGGTGCTCTTACGTCTAGAGAGATGTCAGAGCAGGTCTTGGATAAAATGGATTTGGAGAGAGAAAGAGGTATTACTATTAAGCTTCAAGCTGTTAGAATGAATTATATTGGTGAGGATGGGCAGGAATACTTGCTAAATCTCATTGATACTCCGGGTCATGTTGATTTTAATTATGAGGTGTCTAGGAGCTTAGCTGCTTGTGAAGGTGCTATTCTTGTGGTAGATGCGGCTCAGGGTATCGAAGCACAGACGTTAGCTAATGTGTATATGGCGTTAGAACATGATTTGGAAATAATTCCGGTTATTAATAAAATTGATTTACCGGGTGCTGAGCCAGAGCGAGTTAAAGAAGAAATAGAAAATGTAATTGGATTGGATTGTAGTGAGGCGATTTTTGCTTCGGCAAAAGAGGGAATTGGGATTAAAGAAATATTGGAAGCTGTAGTAAGTAAAGTACCAGCACCACAAGGTGAAAAAAATAAGCCCTTAAAGGCTTTGATTTTTGATTCTCATTTTGATTCTTATAAAGGTGCTATATCGTACATCAGGGTTATTGATGGTTCTCTTAAAAAGGGAATGAATGTAGTAATGATGGCGGCAGGTGGAACCTTTGAGGTGACGGATGTGGGCGTATTTACTCCTGCTATGCAAAATGTGGAGGAGCTTTCGGCGGGCACCGTTGGTTTTATGGCGGCTAGCATTAAAAATGTTAAAGATACTCGGGTGGGTGATACTGTTACATCAGCGGAGAACCCTGCAAAGGAAATACTTCCTGGGTATAAAAAGGCTACGCCTATGGTGTATTGTGGATTGTATCCTATTGAAAACAGTGACTATGATAATTTACGAGATGCCTTGGAAAAGCTAAAGCTTAATGATGCTTCTTTAGAATATGAACCGGAAACATCCTTGGCTTTGGGATTTGGTTTTCGGTGCGGTTTTTTGGGATTGTTGCATATGGAGATTATTCACGAGAGATTGGAACGTGAGTACAAATTGGAGTTACTTACCACGGCTCCTAGTGTTGTGTATAATGTATTGAAGACGGATGGTGAAAAGATAAGTGTAGATAATCCCACCAAGCTTCCACCCATTCAACAGATTGAAAACATATCGGAGCCATATGTACACGTTACAATAATGGTTCCCAGTAACTTTGTTGGTTCTATAATGGAGCTTGCTCAGCAAAGAAGAGGAACTTTTATAAATATGGAGTACCTTTCTACGAATAGAGTAGTTTTGAAATATGATCTTCCTTTGAGTGAAATTATTTTTGATTTTTTTGATCAATTGAAATCAAGGACAAAGGGATATGCTTCCATGGATTATGAGCTTACTGATTATAAAATTGTAGATCTAGTTAAACTGGATGTTTTAATTAAAGAGGAAATAGTAGATGCACTTTCCTTGATTGTTCATCGTGAACAGGCTTATCATAGAGGAAGAGCTTTGGTAGAGAAATTACGTAGTCTTATTCCTCGTCAAATGTTTGAAATACCTATTCAAGCAGCTATAGGTAATAAAATCATTTCACGAGAAACAGTAAAGGCTTTGCGGAAGAGTGTCCTTGATAAGTGCTATGGTGGGGATATTACTCGTAAACGTAAGCTTTTGGAAAAGCAAAAAGAGGGAAAGAAACGCATGAAGCAGGTGGGAAATGTAGTAATACCTCAGGAAGCTTTTATGGCTGTTTTAAGCTTAGAAGATAAGTAATTGGTTGGTTAGCAGTTAGTTGGAAAGGAAAAACAGTAGTTAAACAATAGTTAAACAATAGTTAAACAGTGGTTAAATGATGGTTGAACGATTATTGTTAGGGGACAAAACGGAACTGTCCTAGAATGTTCCCTTGTGTTTTTCTTTTTCAAAGGAAGCAAAAGAACCGTCCCCTTGGTTGCCCTGTGAGCGGAAGGATTGAATCTTACTATGAAAAAAATTGGCGTTTATGTACATATTCCTTTTTGTATGGCTAAGTGTTATTATTGTGATTTTAATTCCTATGCAGGCAAAGGTGATGTTGGGAAAGATACATATCTGACGTTTTTGGAGAAGGAAAGTATAATATACAATATAAAATATCTAAAAATGGAAGCTATAAGCATATATATTGGTGGAGGAACGCCTACTTGCTTGACGGATAAACAGCTTATGAAGCTTTTTAATATTTTAAGTAGTAACTTGAAATTTGCAAATGATATTGAGATTACAATTGAAGGCAATCCAGGAACGCTTGATATGAAAAAGCTGGCTATATCAAAAGGGTTTGGCTGTAATAGGCTATCTTTGGGAGTTCAAAGTTTTTCAGCACGTGATTTACAGATATTAGGACGTATACACACTGTACAAGATGTTTATAATACATTCAAAATGGCACGAGGATTGGGATTTAATAATATAAATCTTGATCTTATGTATGGTCTTCCAGGGCAGGATATTCAAGGATGGAAGGAAAACCTGAAAAAGATTGTTGAATTGCAACCTGAACATATTTCCTTGTATCAGCTTAATATAGAAAAGAATACAGCATTTTTTAAGCTATATAAACGAGGATTGCTAGAAGAGTTTGAGCAAGATGTTGCGTTTCTTATGTATGATGAAGCTATTAATTATTTGAGTGCGAATGGATATCGACATTATGAGATTAGTAATTTTGCGAAAAAAGGCAGAGAATCCTATCATAATAAAATTTACTGGAGAAATGAAGAATATTTGGGGTTAGGGGCAGGAGCTGCTAGTTATTTAGATAGTAATCGTTATACTAACATGAGTAGCTTGGATGATTATCAGTGTGCATTGGATGGGGGAGAGTTACCAATTAAGAAGACGGAAGTTATTAATAAGAAATTGTCTATGGCAGAGACCATGTTTTTGGGTTTGCGATTATTAGAGGGTGTAAAAAAATCCGATTTCATAAAAAAGCATGGAATATCAGTGGAGATACAGTATAAAAATGCGATTGGTAAATTGAAGGAGCAAGGACTTTTGTGTGAAACGCCAACCCATATATCCTTATCGAAAAAAGGTTTATATGTGGCAAATGTTGTTTTTTGCGAATTTTTATAAACATAACATTGACAAAAAAATGGGTTAATGTTATTTTTATATAGTAAACTTAGCACTCAAGGAGGGTGAGTGCTAACAAGGGAATGGGGATGCAAATAATGGATGAAAGAAAACAACAAATTTTACAAGCATTGATCCAGGATTACATTGCTACCGGGGACCCTGTTGGCTCACGTACTATTGCCCGCAAATATGATTTTGGAGTAAGCTCTGCTACAATTCGAAATGAAATGGCTGATTTGGAAGAAATGGGATTCATTGAACAACCTTATACTTCAGCAGGGAGAGTTCCATCGCAAACTGGTTATCGTTATTATGTGGATTTTCTTATGAAAAGGAGACCTCTTTCAGGAGATGTGAAAAAGCAGATTAAGGGAAGTATAGTTGACAAGATGAGGGAGACTGATTCTATTATTCATGTTGCTAGTAAGCTTTTATCGCAACTGACAAGTTATACTGCTTTGGCAGTGGCTCCTTCTTTTGAAAAAAACAGTCTAAGATACATTCAATTATTACCTATTGAAGGAAATAAAATTGTTCTTGTTATTGTTCTGGATAATGGTCATGTTGAGCATCGTACCATGGATGTTCCTGATAGCTTAAAAGGTGAAGATTTTCAATATATATCCAGTATTTTAAATAAAAATTTAAAGGGACTTTCCTTTGCACAGTGGAAGTCAGGGATGTTACAGGGTATAAATTTTGAAGTGGGTTATCAGAAAAAGCTATTAAATCAAGTCATTCTGATGATAGAAAGTGCTTTAAAAAAAGAATATGAGAGTAAAGTTTACTTAGGTGGTACTCTTAATATCTTGAACCAACCTGAATTTAAAGATGTGGAAAAAGTTAAAGTAATCATGGAGCTGTTGGAGGAGGATAAGATACTTAAGGAAGTTTTGAATACTGATCAGAAATCCGGGGTAACAGTTAGAATAGGCACGGAAAATGTTCATGAAGGTATGAAAAATTGTAGTTTAGTTACTGCTACCTATGAATTAAATGGAAGGGTTATTGGAACATTGGGTGTTCTTGGTCCTACTCGAATGGAATATTCAAATGCTTTCAATATTGTGGAATTTATAACTATGGCTATAACAGAAGGAATTAATAAATTATAAGCACTAAATACTAGTTATTGGAGGTGATTATTATAAAACAGCAGAATCACAAAAATTCTGAGGGTGAAGAACAGTTATCTGCTTTGATGACAAATACTAATGCCGTTAGGATTATAACTCAAGCTATTGAAGGTACATTAGGTCCGAAAGGACTTGATACCATGTTAGTTGATCAATTAGGTGATGTTGTAATTACAAATGATGGTGTGACTATTTTAAATATGATGGATATAAATCATCCTGCGGCAAAGATGTTAATTAACATAGCGAAGGCTCAGCAAGAGGAAGTTGGAGATGGAACTACGACTGCAACTATATTGGCAGATGCTTTGGTTAGCGAGGGAGCTAATCAGGTCATGAGGGGAGTTCCGGTTGTTAAAGTAATAGATGGAATTCGTAAGGGAATAAAGATAGCATTACAAGCATTAGATAAAAAAGCTATTTTAGTTAATGATATAGAAAGTCCTATTTTAGCAGAAGTAGCAAGGGTGGCAGGTCGTGGAAATGAAGATATTGCGGATCTGGTAATTAAGGCTTGCCGATTATTGGGTAGAGAAAAATTATTAGATTCTTCCCTTAAGTTGCCTGATATTATTAGAGCTGTAGAGGGTGCTAATAATCAGGTTATCTCGGGTGTGATAATTGGTAAAGAACCAATGAACAGTGAGATGCCTAAAAAATTAAAGTATAGCAAGGTTTTGGTTATTGATGACGCTTTGGAGCCGGAGGAGGTTGAGGACGGTGCGTTAGCTACAGAAGCTGGATTTACTCGTTACATGAAATATCAAGAGGAATTCAGACAGAATATAAATAGGGTTACTAAATTGGGTGTCAAATTGGTTTTGGTGGATAGAGGAGTTCATGATATAGCAGAAGAAATTTTTACCGATACAGGAGTTATGGTGTTACAGCGTGTTTCTAACAAGGAATTGCGTCAAACTGCTGAATTTACTGGAGCAAAATCATTAAAGAGAACAGGTCTCAAAAAGAGTGAAGATGAATTGTTAAAGGTATTTGGAGAGGCTGAAGAAGTATATTTAGATGAAAAGCTTAAACATGTTTGTATTTTGAAAGGAAAGGGTAAGGCTCAGGCTACAATATTAGTTGGTGCTTCTACGGAGGAAGTTGTAGGGGAAAGAGAGCGTATTGCTAAGGATGCTGCTTCTGCCGTCCAAGCGGCTGTAAAGGGTGGAGTTGTTTCTGGAGGTGGAACTGTGGAATTAGCAATTTCCAGACAAGTACAGGAAGCTCGTAAGGAAGTAAAGGGAATGGCGGCTTATGGAATGGATTGTGTGATTGAAGCATTAAAACGTCCTTTTGCTCAAATAATTATAAATGCGGGGTTTAATCCTTTGGAAAAAGTGGAAAATATATCTGTCGCTCAAATAGAGACGTGTAAGGATTCTCTGGGCATAGATTGTGATAGCGGAGAAATGACAGATATGGTAGATGACGGTATTTATGATCCGGTGTTAGTTAAAAGACATGCTTTGAAAGCTGCCGGGGAGGTAGCAGAAGCTGTTTTACGTATTGATACAATTATAAAAAAGAAAGAGCGGAATACTAGTAATATTTCGCAGGAATAATTCATGAAATAGGTGGTGAAGAGATGAGAAAAAAAGAAATGAAGGAAAAAGAAAGGGAAGAGGTTTGTAGTAACCAAGAGCTTGAAGAACAAGTAAATATGAACAATGAAGAGTCAGAGAAAGAGTCTATACATACAAAAGAGCAAGGTGATAATAACAAAAAAGAGGTCAAAGAAGCGTCAGATGTAAAGAATGATGAAAAAGATATTTTATTAGCTCAAAAAGAAAAAGAATTAAACGAAGCAAAAGAGGGTATTCTCAGAGTCCGTGCGGACTTTGATAACTATAGAAAGCGTATGAATAAAGAGAAGGAGGAAATATATCGGTATGCTTCTATGGGATTGATGGAAAATCTATTGCCTGTTCTTGATAATATAGGCAGAGCTATGGAATCTCTTGAACAAGAGAATGAAGAAACGAAGAAAATATTTTTAGGGATGAAGATGATTCAAAAACAGCTGATAGAAACTCTTGAAAAAGAAGGACTGAAAACTATTGAAGCTGTTGAAAAAACCTTTGATCCACTTTTCCATGATGCTATGATGCAGGTTCCTGTTGAGGAAGGTGTTGAGGATAATCAAATTGTAGAGGAATTACGAAAAGGTTATTGCTTTAAGGATAAGGTGCTTAGAGCATCAATGGTAAAGGTGGCAAAAAATAGCTAAAAAATTTATGTATATTCAAATTCAAGTATTTATTAATTGGGAGGAATGAAATATGGGTAAAGTTATAGGTATTGACTTGGGAACAACAAATTCATGTGTGGCATTTATGGAAGGAGGAGAACCGGTAGTAATTCCTAATTCTGAGGGTAACAGGACTACTCCTTCTGTGGTAGCTTTTTCGAAGACGGATGAGAAATTAGTCGGTCAAGTTGCTAAAAGGCAGGCTGTGACAAACGTAGAGCGTACAGTACAGTCGATAAAAAGGGAAATGGGAACAGATTTCAAAGTAAGTATTGGTGATAAAAAATATTCACCTCAAGAAATTTCGGCGATGATATTACAGAAGCTTAAGGCTGATGCAGAAAGTTATTTAGGGTGTCCAGTGACTCAAGCAGTTATAACAGTGCCAGCTTATTTTAATGATTCTCAGCGTCAAGCTACCAAGGATGCAGGGACAATTGCTGGATTAGAGGTATTAAGAATAATCAATGAACCAACTGCTGCCTCATTATCGTATGGAATTGAAAAAGAAAGTGAACAGACTATTTTAGTATTTGACTTAGGTGGAGGAACTTTTGATGTTTCGATCCTAGAGCTTGGCGATGGTGTTTTTGAGGTGAAAGCAACTAGCGGTAATAACCGTTTAGGTGGAGATGATTTTGATAAGCGAATAGTGGATTGGATGATTAGTGAATTCAAGAAACAATCGGGTGTTGAGCTTAAAAATGATAAGATGGGCATGCAACGATTGAAGGAGGCTGCTGAAAAAGCGAAGCATGAGCTTTCTTCTGTTACGACATCCAATATTAATTTACCTTTTATTACAGCTACAGCGGATGGTCCGATGCATTTGGATCTAAATTTAACAAGAGCAAAATTTAATGAGCTTACTGCTGATTTGGTTGAAGCAACTATGGAACCAACTCGTAAGGCTTTGAAAGATGCCGGGCTTGAAGTGAAGGATATTCAGAAAGTATTGCTCGTTGGAGGATCTACTAGGATACCTGCGGTTCAAGATGCAATTAAAAGTTTAACAGGTAAAGAACCGTTTAAGGGTATTAATCCTGATGAATGTGTAGCCGTTGGAGCGGCAATTCAGGCTGGTGTATTAGCTGGTGATGTTAAAGACGTTCTTCTTTTGGATGTTACACCCCTTTCATTAGGTATTGAAACCTTGGGTGGAGTATTTACTAAGTTGATTGAAAGGAATATGACTATTCCTACATCTAAAAGTCAAATATTTTCTACAGCAGCAGATAACCAAACTAGTGTAGAAATCCATGTTCTTCAAGGGGAAAGGGAAATGGCGTCATATAACAAAACCTTGGGACGTTTTCAGTTGGCAGGTATTCCACCGGCAGCTAGGGGTATACCACAGATTGAAGTTAAATTTGATATAGATGCTAATGGTATTGTAAATGTTTCGGCTAAGGATATGGGAACAGGTAAGGAACAGAAAATTACAATTACATCTTCATCAGGTTTAAGTAAGGATGAAATAGAAAACATGGTAAAAGAAGCTGAAAAAAATGCTGCTGAGGATAAGAAAAATAAAGAAGAAGTTGAAGTAAAGAATCAGGCGGATAATCTTATTTATCAGACAGAAAAAGCGATTAAAGAAGCTGGGGATAAAGCAACTCAAGAGGATAAGGATAAAATAAATGAGGCTAAAGATGCGTTAAAGAGTGCCGTCGAAGGTGGAAATACAGAAGATATCAAGAGTAAGACAGAAGCATTGACTACTGTATTGCATGAATTGACAGCTAAGATGTATCAACAACAAGCAACTACAGAAGCAGACGCTGGGCAAGGGGAATCAGGTGCAGGTGGTTCGGCAGATACTAATGATACTGATGATAATGTTGTTGATGCTGATTATGAAGTTGACGATAAAAACAAATAGTAAAATGTGAATTGCTAATATAAGATGTACTGAGCGTTTAATGCTACTATTTAGAAGGCTTACGCTCAGTAATATTTTATTGAAATGAAATATATGAGTGTTTAGGGTAGGTGATATTGTGGCTAAAAGAGATTATTATGAAGTTCTTGGTGTGGAAAAGGATGTTTCGGAAAATGAATTAAAAAAATCATATAGAAAGCTTGCTCGTAAATATCATCCTGATGTAAATCCTGGTGATAAAGTTGCTGAGGAAAAGTTTAAGGAAATTAACGAAGCTTATGAAGTGC
>JAQUGH010000027.1 GCA_028684195.1 Clostridia bacterium
TTTTTTCCTTTGTAATCGGTAGATATACAGTTCCCTAATTCCTTAACTTTACTTTTAATCAAGTCCTCTGAAACAAGTGTTTTTTCTATATCATTATGCATTTAATAACCCCCCTCCTACTTTACACCTTGTCCACCCTTTTAAAATGGGGAAAGCACTAGCTACAGTGCCCTAAGCCTTCACAGTCTTGATTATATCAGTGCGTAAATACAGGTGTCAAGAAAAGCCTCATTCTATTGGCGCCTTAATCTCTATTAACTCCTCATAATCAGTAATTGAAACTACAATATTTAAACAATGTTGGGAGTTGTCTAAATGTTCCGCTATTACACTGGCTTTCCGAATAAGGTTATCATTTTTATCTATCCATATTATATAATTAAAGCTACGCCAAAAAAGCTCCAAATATTTATTTTCACCTCTTGTCATAACCTCGTATTTATAACACTTCCTTCCATCAACTTTCTCTTTCCCCACATACTTAGCTTCAAATTTATTATCTAGAAAGTTAAATGATTCGAGGGGATTTAATTCTGCAATAAGTTGTTCGATTGCAACACGTCCTCTGGCAGGTACTTTTACCCAATTTTCGCTGCATGAATCTTTCCTATAAATATTTTCTCCTATATGATAGATTTCTACGTCAGCTTGGATAAGAGGCAATGTCCCTTTAAGATGTATTCCTCGTGAACACCTATCACCATATACATCGGAAAGAACAACTTCCTCCCCTTCTAAAACCCTACTGGAAACAACCCTAAAACGATAATTATTAGCCCTAATAGTGTTTTCAGTTCCTATCTTAACCGCTTCTTTAGGAGGAAGTCTAGTCAGTTCTTCATATACATATGAGCCCCCATACAAAAGCCCAAACAATAAAATAATTATACCTATCCATTTATACTTTGATTTTTTTAAATTCAGAATAGATATTAATAATAAAGACTTTTTTTTCATAATGTTCACTTCCCAAAGAATATATATATAAATCTTACGACAGCTTAGGTTGTCATATTCCTAAAACTATCCTCTAACTTTCAGTGAAAAACAAAAAAGCACTGAAAACATTTTTGCTTTTTATAACTAAAGAAGACGTGGATTTAATCCACGTCTTCATACTTTATCCGAATAGCTAACCGTCGCTAAGACTTCCACTTCTTTAAGTAGGATATAAGCGACGCTAAGCTCAGCTTTGCACACAGTAGACACTAACGAACAAGTTCGTAAGTGTTACTAGCGTGTAATGGTTCAACTAACTTTCACTTTATCTATTATTTCTTTTTACCATTTTTTAATGCAGTATCCTCTTTTTTTGTCATATTATTATTTTTTTCCGTTACATTTTCGTCCTTCTTTACTATATTATAAAATTTCTTAAGCTTTTCCTGAACCTTGTCAAAAACTGAATTTCTAGGATATCTTCCTCTATTATCTACAATCCCTGCAGAGACGCCGGTAAGAATTTCAATTCCCTCTTCTACCGTTTCAACAACATATATATGAAAATTGCCTTCTTTTACTGCTGTTATCACTTCATCATTAAGCATCAAGTCATCCTTGTTTTGGCGTGGAATAATTACACCTTGTGTTCCAGTCAAGCCTTTAGCCTTGCATACCTGATAGAAACCTTCAATTTTTTGATCAACTCCACCAATGGGCTGAATAAATCCCTTTTGATTAACAGACCCAGTTACAGCTATTCCCTGATCAATTGGAATACCAGATAAGCTTGACAAAAGAGCGTACAATTCAGAACTAGAAGCACTGTCCCCATCAACTCCATTATATAATTGTTCAAAACAAATACTAGCGGAGAAAGAAAGTGGAAAGCTATTACCAAATTTCTCACCCATATAACCACTCAATATCAGAACTCCTTTGTTATGAACAGCACCACTCATTTTCACTTCTCTTTCAATGTTAATTATACCTTTGTTTCCTAAATATGTATTAACCGTAATTCTACTTGGCTTCCCAAAAGCGTACTCCCCTGTATCCAATACAGCAAGTCCGTTAACTTGACCCACTACTTTTTTGTCTGTATCAATAAGAATAATCCCTTTTTCTATCATCCTTTGAAGCTTCATTTCATACTTGTTGGAGCGATAAACCTTTTCTTTTATTGCCTTCTTAACATCTACTGCCGTAACCAGATCATTATCTTCTAAGCTAGCCCATGTATCGGCTTCATAAATAATCTCAACTAATTCATTAAAACGCGTTGACAATTTATCTTGACTATTTGCCAAACGAGAACTGTACTCTACTATCTTCCCTACTGCATCTCTAGTAAAATGGCGGAGCTTCTCCCTCTCACAATGATCCCTGATGAATCGAGATAGCTTATATGCATGCTCTTGTGTTCTATCCATCTCTACATCGAAATCAACCATAATTTTAAAGAGCTTCCTAAAATCCTCATCATACTCATAAAGCATCTGATACTCATAACTGCTTCCAATCATTATAACCTTAACATTTAAAGGAATCGGCTCAGGCTTTAATGACGAAGAAGCAATAAGCCCCATTTGATCACCGATGCTTTCAATTTGCATTTTTTTCGTCTTCAATGCCCTCTTTAAGGCATTCCAACAAAGATTATTTGTAAGAACATCCCTACATCTTAAGATCAAATATCCTCCATTTGCTTGATGTAAGGAACCTGCTTTGATTTTAGTAAATTCAGTTGTCAATACTCCTAATTTATTTTCATATTCAACCCTTCCCATTAAATTATAATATGTAGGATTATCTTCAATAACAACAGGTGCCCCTGTCAATTTACTATTATCAATTAAAACATTAACCTTATAATTTTGAAAATTATCCCTTGGTCGCGTATCTTTTAACAATATTTGCTCTATTTCAATTTCTGCTTTATGCTCTTTTTCTTTAAATCTTTTGATATTCCCCAATATATCTTGCAAAATATTATTTAAGTGTTCCACAGCAAAAACATTGGTAGAATACTTCTTAATTAAGCAATTAAAATAGTCTCCTATTCTATTTAAAATAATATCATACTCGAGTTTATCTACTTCTGTTTCTATTTCTGTTTCATATTCATGCAATTTTTTAAAAGCTTCAATAATAAGCAAATTTAATTCCTTAGACTTTACTTCCAATTCTTCATTTATATTAATATCTAAATTTTCATATTCCTCTTCTTCCATAGGTTTCCCTTCATTATTTAAAGGAATCGTAACAAGTCCATTATCAGCTGACTTTAATGCAAAGCCCAACTCTTTAGCTTTCTTATTTATTAAAGTATGAACCTCACTTTGTTTGTCCTGTAGCTTCTGCAAGATTATTGTTTTAGCTTTTTGAAATTCCTCTGAATTTAAAACCTTCGGAATTTCTAACTCTACTTTTGATAATAATTCTTTTATATCCTCTTGAAATTCTACAATACTACCCGTTGCAAAGGAAACTGCTTTTGGTTGATCTGGATTATTAAAATTATATAAATAACACCAGTCATTTGGCTTTTTTTCCCTTGGTGCTACTCGGTTTACCAAGGATTTTGTATAACTACTTCTTCCCGTTCCTGTCATGCCCACTATAAAAATGTTGTACCCCTGTTTATTTATTTTTAATCCAAACTCTAACGAGCTTACCGCTCTCTCTTGTCCAATGATCCCTTCTAATGGAGATACCTCCGCTGTTGATTGAAATGTAAAAGTGCTGCAATCATAAGTCGCACATAATTCTTCGGAATTTAACTCAAGCTTACTCATTCAAATATTACCCCTCTCATTCAAACCAATTTAAACTAATCTTATGACTAAAGTTTTTTTCTTCTACAAAATAACAGTATTTCCTCTAAAAATATCATTATTTATAAAAAAATATATATTAATTCCCTTTTATTAACATTGTTGTTGCTTTATCTGCGTATTTACTTCCTTTTTTACTAATATTAATAATTGCTCCTTTTTATTTAACTCAGGATTTTCCAAAACCTTATCCAGTAAACTATTCAATATTCGTCCCATTATAGCTCCTGGTTTGATGCCTGCATCTATTAAATCATAACCATTAATATCAAGATCTTTGATTGTTAATGGTTCCTTTTTATTCAATATTCTTTCTATCCTAGTTCTAAGCTCCATGACCTTGATAAAATCATGTGGTGGACTAGATCCTTTTATATCTGCAATTTGAAGTTCATATAGATCTTCTAAATTTGTAACTCCAACTCGATTAATAAACTTTTTTACACTTTTTTCATTAAATTTGGAAAATCTACTCATATGTTCTCTAACAAGAATACATACTTTTTCAATTGTTTCGTTATCAAATTTTAATCTCTTAAGTATACTTTCTGATATTAATTGTCCCTCTATATGATGACCATAAAAATGTCCAATACCCCTTTTATCCAATGTAAATGTTACTGGCTTCGCTACATCATGCAACAATGCTGCCAATCTTATAATTTTATTGTTTGAAGTATTCTCAAGCACAATCATTGTATGTTCAAAAACATCTTTAAAATGATGTGGATTACGCTGATTAAAACCTATGCAACGATTGATTTCCGGAATTATATTCTCCATCAGCCCCAATATACTGAGCTTACTTACAAATACCGGATTATCAGATGTTAATATTTTTACTAATTCGTCCCTAACTCTTTCCATACTTATATTTTTAATAAGATTACTATTTACATATATACCTTGCTCTGTTTCTTTTTCTATACTAAACCCTAATTGTGCGGAAAACCTTACTGCCCTCATCATTCTTAGTGCATCTTCTTGCAATCTTTTATTGGGATCTCCTACTGCTTTAATATTTTTATTTTTTAAATCAGTTACCCCATTAAAAGGATCAACCAAGCCTTGTTTTATGTTATACGCCATTGCATTTATTGTAAAATCTCTACGACTTAAATCATTTTCCAAAGAAGTAGTATATATAACTTTATCCGGTCTTCTGTTATCCGAATATATACCATCTATTCTATAGGTGGTTATCTCATAATTATTACCGTTTATTACTACTGTTACTGTTCCGTGCTTTAAGCCCGTATCAATAGTATCAGTAAATAATAGCTTGATCTGTTCTGGTTGAGCATCGGTTGTTATATCCCAATCTTTTGGGGTTTTCTTTAATAACATATCACGAACACAACCACCAACTACATATCCTTCAAACCCCTTTGAATATAACCTATCTATTATTTTTTTTGCACCCAGATCAATTTCAACCATTTTAAATAACTCCTATTAATTTCTTTAAATATCTTTTCAGCAGGGTTTTTTATTCCCCACTGAAAAGTTTATTAACTCATTGCCTGTTAATATTTACTGTGTACAAAAGATAAGCTTAGTGTTGCTTAGATATTTCCGACAGTGCTTCTTCTGTTGATCTATCAAACCTATCATTCACTGCCATATCACCCAAGGCAACAAACCCTACTAATTTTCCATTATCCACGACAGGTAAACGACGTACTTGAACATCTCCCATTAACTCAATGGCTGCTTCAACTTCCATATCAATCTTCCCGACAACAAGCTCATCCGTCATTATATCTTCACACTTTGTTGTTTTGAGATCTCTGTCTTCGCATACCACCCTTAATACAATATCACGATCCGTTATCATTCCTTCTACATTCATACCATTACTACAAATAGGAACGGAACCAATATTTTGGTCCTTCATTATTTGTGCAACATCATAAATGCTTGTACCTGCTGAAACAGCTGTTACGTCCTTAGTCATTATTTCTTTTAATTTCATTCAAAAAACCCCCTTTCTTTTTCATCCTATAGGATGTCCCAAAAAGGAGATTTTAGCGCACAATATTAATATGAAAATTGATTCTAAACCTTCTTAATCTTCTTTTAAATAGCGATCAGCCTCTTGAACAAGTTTTTCCGTCAAACTACTAAATTCATCTAAAATACCATTAATACCAGATAATTTTTCTGCTTGGCTTCGAGAAACTTCATTAACCATTTTCATCGCAATATTAATTGAATTAATTGTATCTTTAATTGATGATACAATATCCCCAATTTCTCCCGTGGATTTATTAGTCATTTGTGATAAATTTCTCACTTCATTGGCAACAACCGTGAAACCTCTCCCATATTTACCAACCCTTGCTGCCTCTATTGACGCATTCAGTCCAATCAAATTAGTCCTTTTTGCAATTTGTTTTACAGTATCAAGAATACCCGATGTTGATTCCACCTTTACCGTAGCATCCTCTGTTGCAGTTTGCAATTCATCACTAGTAGCAGAAAGTTCCTGAGCCTCAGCTGAAATTTCTTGTACTGTTCCTTGAAAGTTTTTTAGATATTTACTGATTTCTTTAGCTATGCTTACCAAAATATCCCTATGTTCCACTTTTTCAAAACACATCGCTGCTCCCAATATATTTCTATCTTCATCCATTAATGGAACTCCAACTGCAATATAATTAGTTCCACACTCACTTTCATCAACTTCTTTAATTATACGTTTCTTGGTTTTCATAGCCTCAAAAGCTACACTATTCTTTGGAACAATATCCCCAATATTTATCCTTATATCTAAGGTATTTGCTGGTTTATAACTAATCCATTTTTCCGAATCGCAAATAACTATTCCCATATCCGCCTGGGTAAACTGGTTAATAATAGGTGCTACCTTTAAAAGATGATCTACTAATGTAAATTCTTGCATACATATCAACCTCCGATATTATTTATCTGAAAAGCTAACTTCCACTGAAAGAAACTTCACTTCATTTCAACACTTGTCTTAGTAATTCTGCTTATTCCAATAGAATTCCTGCAAATATTTTTTCTTTTTATTATTATTTGCATTATATTTTTATTATAGTTAAATAAAGTAAGAATATATATAAATATAAAAAAGAACCCCGAAATTTCGGGGTTCTTTATCAGTTACATCATGCCGCCCATTCCACCCATGCCGCCCATGCCTGGAGGCATAGCACCAGCACCGGCTCCACCTTGATTTTCATCAGGTTTATCTGCAACGAGGCACTCAGTAGTAAGCAACATTGCTGCAATAGATGATGCATTTTGTAAAGCAGTACGAGTAACTTTTGCAGGGTCAACAATCCCAGCTGCAATCATATCTTCGTAAACACCCTTTAACGCATTGTAACCATAACCTTTTTTGCCAATTTCCTTTACTTTTTCTACAACAACAGAACCCTCAACTCCTGCATTATAAGCTATTTGCTTAATAGGTTCTTCTAAGGCTTTTTTGATTATGTTAATACCAGTCATTTCATCGGCAACATCTGAAGTAACACCTTCAATAGCTTTCAAGCTTTCAATAAATGCAGTTCCACCACCTGCTACAATACCTTCTTCAACTGCAGCACGAGTTGCAGCCAAAGCATCTTCTATACGATGTTTTTTCTCTTTAAGCTCTGTTTCTGTAGCAGCACCAACTTGAATAACAGCTACACCACCAGAGAGTTTAGCCAAACGTTCTTGAAGTTTTTCCTTATCAAATTCAGATGTAGTATCTTCCAATTGTCTGCGAATTTGACTAACACGAGCGTCAATAGCACTCTTTTCTCCACGTCCTTCAACCACAGTTGTTTCTTCTTTGCTTACTTTAATCTTAGCTGCTTGACCTAACATATCAAGAGTTGTATTTTCTAATTTTAAGCCAATATCCTCACTGATAACCTGCCCGCCAGTAAGTGCAGCAATATCTTCCAACATCGCTTTACGTCTGTCACCAAACCCAGGTGCTTTTACAGCCACACAAGTGAAGGTTCCACGTAATTTATTCACAACTAAGGTTGCAAGAGCTTCTCCTTCTATATCTTCAGCAATAATAACCAAAGCTTTGCCAGCTTGAATAACCTTTTCCAGCACAGGTAAAACATCCTGAATTGAAGAAATCTTTTTATCAGTAATAAGAATATATGGATCAGCAAGATTTGCTTCCATCTTATCTGCATCAGTGATCATATATGGAGAGATATATCCCCTATCAAACTGCATTCCTTCCACAACTTCTAAAGTGGTTCCCATTCCCTGAGACTCTTCAACTGTGATAACACCATCATTACCAACTGTCTCCATAGCTTCTGCAATCAAATCTCCTATTTGGGAATCTGCAGCAGATATTGAAGCAACCTGTGCTATAGCCTCTTTGGATTCAATAGGTTTAGCAATATTTTTAATTTCTTCAACAATAGCATCAACAGCCTTCTCAATACCCTTCTTTAATATCATAGGATTAGCACCGGCAGCTACATTTTTTAACCCTTCACGAATAATAGCTTGTGCTAATAAAGTTGCTGTAGTAGTACCATCCCCAGCCACGTCATTTGTCTTAGTGGCAACCTCTTTAACTAGTTGAGCTCCCATATTTTCGAAAGCATCTTCCAGCTCTATTTCTCTAGCAATAGTAACCCCATCATTTGTAATCGTAGGAGAACCATATTTTCTATCTAAAACAACATTGCGACCCTTAGGTCCTAAAGTAACTTTCACAGTCTCAGCTAAAGCATTAGCACCCTTTTCCAGTGCTTTTCTGGCTTCTTCACCAAAAATAATATTTTTCGCCATTAATTTTACCTCCTAAAATATCTTTTTTAATTATGTACAAATACCTTAAACTATTTTTATTCTTTAGATGATAGCATGAATATCTCTTTCGCTAAGAATCAATACTTCTTGTCCCTCAATTTTTATTTCTGTACCAGCATATTTTGAATAAATAACCGTATCTCCTACCTTCACTTCCAAAGACACTTTCTGCCCATTTTCCAATATTTTCCCACTTCCTACTGCCAAAACTTCACCCTGTTGTGGTTTTTCTTTTGCAGTATCCGGAAGCACAATACCACTCTTGGTCTTTTCTTCTTGAGCTAATGGTTTAATAACCACTCTATCACCCAATGGTTTAATATTCATTTGTAGTAACCTCCTTAAATTAATAATTTTATTTTGTTAGCACTCGATGTTAGTGAGTGCTAATGTACTTTAATAATAATAAACACCCATCCATATAGCAACATTCATATTCGGCAATATACCCATATTAAACCTTGTTAGGTTAGTTTATCTTTAATTATCTCTTGTTAACTTCTTATAACGTCTAATTTGCTTTTTTAATAAATTTCACCTCACAACTTTCATACTAAATATATTTCCATAAACCTATATATCTATACATATTTATCCATATGCTTTTTTACTAACAACTCTACAGTTTGCTTTATAGTTAAAATTTACTTATACTTTACTTAATAGTTATAAACAAGGGTGATAAAAATATGAATAAAAAAAAGCTTCGGAAACTTATGTTAGAAAAACGCAATACCCTTTTACAATCAGATATAATTGATAAAAGCCATGAAATCAACGAAAAACTTATAACCCAATCCTTTTTCCGTACATCAAAAACCATCTTGTCTTATATTTCCATCAATAATGAACCTGATACTCAAGCCATACTCCAAACAGCCTGGCAATTAAAAAAACAAATCTTAGTTCCTGTTTGCCAGCCTTCAACCAATACCCTTTTAATTTCAAGATTAGAAAATCTGCAGGAACTTGAAGAAGGACACTTTCATATTCTAGAACCAAAAAAAGAATACTTACGTCCTGTTAAACCTTCTTTAGTAGATCTATGTATTTTGCCTGGTACTGCTTTTGATAGAAATGGATACAGACTAGGTTACGGAAGTGGTTATTTCGACCGCTTTTTACCCTTACTACGCTCTGATTGTCTTAAAATTGCTCTATCCTATGACTATCAAATTCTTGATACAATACCTCATGAAAGCCACGATATCCCAGTGGATATTATTCTTACCGAGAAAGCAATTTACTATTGTTCAAGGGAATGAAATTTCGGGAAAGAACCGTCCCCGATTGTCTCCCAAGACTCCCACTTATAGAAGTGGGAGTTTTACTCTAACAATCATTTCTACTTCGCAGACAGAATCAAGTGGCAATTCATTAACTCCTACTGCACTTCTCGCATGAGCACCTTTCTCACCAAAAATCTTCCCAATTAATTCAGATGCTCCATTAATCACTTGAGGCTGCCTATTAAAACCAGGTGCACTGTTGACAAAACCTACAACTTTAATGACCTGCTCGATATTATCCAAATCCCCAATAAGACCCTTTATTACTCCTAAACAGTTAAGTGCACACACTCTTGCGGCTTCATAACCCTTTTCAATCGAAATATCCGACCCTACTTTCCCTTCATACTTTAATTCTCCATTTACCAAAGGTATTTGTCCTGAAGTATAAATGAACTCTCCCACTTTGATTCCCGGAACGTAAGCGGCTACAGGTTTTGGAGCTTCTGGAACACTTAATCCCATATCCAATAATTTTTTTTCGACATTTGTCATATTTTCTTCTCTCCTTATCTATATATATTATATACAGTTCATTATATCAGATCTTATCATTGACTACTATTTTAACTATGTATGTACGGAATATACAATTTCAAAGAATATTTATGATCTTAGTGTTATAACAAAAAGCAGAACATACGTCCTATCTATCCACAGTTTCCACAGGTTTATCCACAGCTATTTTCGCGAAATATCACCTTTTTCCCCTTGCTACCCACATTATCCACAAGTAGCGTTGTTTTTATGCTAGATTTTTATCCACACGAACGATCCCCACGTAGCCTTTATTCACAAAGTTATGCACATTATCCACAATTTCTCCATCCACAAGCATATTAAAAAAGCCAACCTTGACTACAAAGTTGGCTTTTTTAATATTTCCATCAAACGCAATTTTTCAATACGATGACCTTCCATTTCCTGAACTGCTAATTCCATACCTTCAATTTCAATTCTGTCCCCTTCCGTAGGAACACGGTCTAAAACAGCGAAAACTAATCCCCCTAAGGTATCCGCTTCCTCACATATCAAATTCAAGCCTAATTTTTCATTTAATTCTTCTATTCTAATGCTTGCATTAATTTCTACCGTACCATCATCACTATGTTTAAGCAATGGTTCTTCCGTATCATGTTCATCCTGTATATCACCCATAATTTCCTCTATAAGATCTTCTAAAGAAACAATACCCGCGGTACCTCCATACTCATCCAAAACTATGGTCATATGAATCTTTTCTTTTTTCATCGTCATAAACAATTCATATATTTTTTTTGTCTCTGGCACATAAATAGTCGGACGAATATAATTTACAACTAAAAAGTCATCCTTCTCTTTTTGAGAAACAAAAATCAAATCTTTTATATGAACTACCCCTAATATATTATCTACAGTAGCATCATACACAGGTATCCTAGAAAATTTTTCATTTCTAATTATTGTCATCAAATCTTCATAAGAAACCTTCTTTTCCACTGCGACTATATCAGGGCGTGGAATCATCACATCGTTTACAACCATATCTGTAAATTCAATGACACCGTGAATCATGTTTTTTTCAACCTGATTAATAGTTCCATTACTTTGTCCAGCTGCAACCATACTGATTATTTCCTCTTCAGTAAGACGACATTCCTCATCTTGAGGTTTCTTCCCTACTAGCTTACTAAAATATTTCTCTAACCAATTAAAAAACTTAATAAACGGATAAAAAATATACACAAAATAAATAGCAATCCTAATAGTAGCAATTATTATTTCATCACAATATCTTTCTCCTAGAACTTGAGGTATTATTTTTTCAAAAATCATAAAACTAAAAATCAAAATCCCCAAAAAGCAAACAATTTGGATTCCTTCATCCCAACACTCAACTACCATCAAAGTACCTAACCATGTAGCTACAATAACTACTATTGTATTACCAAACATAAGAGATTTTAACACATCTATGGGTTCATCTAAATATTTATTTACCGATTTAACTCCATGATTCTCTTCAGCAAGCAGTTGCTTTACACGAACTTTATTCAAAGACCTTAGGGCTACTTCACATGTTGCAAAAAAAGACGACATCAATATTAAAACTACTAATAAAACAAAATAGTTACTACTGTCAGGATCCAAACTAAAACCAACTCCTCTTTATTTTTAATTATAATTATACATTCGATACATCTGTTATTTAATACTTCTGTTCTCATCTAATTATACTAGAAAAAAACTAAATATTAAACAAGAAAACAATGTCATTTAGAAATACACCACTACACCAGTACCGCAAGATTTAATTTAAGCTAATACAATTTCAATCGGGAAATAGCATTTAAATCCCAACCTGAACGTTCACCCTTAATATAATGATAATGAGCCGCTTTGGAAATCATTGCAGCATTATCAGTACAATACTCTAAAGGTGGATAATATAAATTAATCTGTTCCTCTTGACACCTTCCTTTCATCCTTTCCCGTAACAAACTATTGGCCGAAACTCCACCTGCCATGAGAACAGTTTTTAACCCTCTCTTTTTTACAGCTTTAATCGTTTTTTCCACCAGAACCTCAACTACACTTTCCTGAAAACTAGCAGCTAAATCTGCCTTGTTTACTTTTTCCCCTTTTTGGGCTGCCTTATTTAAATAATTAAGCACCGATGTTTTTAACCCACTAAAACTAAAATCACAACTATCTTTTCCCATCCAAGATCGTGGTAATTTAACCGCTTTCCCATCTCCTTCATGCGATAAAACATCCACCAACGGTCCTCCTGGATAATCTAACCCCATTGCTCGAGCTACTTTATCAAACGCTTCACCTGCCGCATCATCTTGTGTTTGTCCCAGAAGTAAATAATCTCCATGACCTCTCATTTCTACCAAGGCTGTGTGTCCACCGGAAACAATTAGACATACCAACGGAAATTCAATATTACCATGAACCAACCAATTGGCATAAATATGACCTTCAATGTGATTAACACCTACTAACGGAAGATTAAGACTATAAGCCAACGCTTTAGCAGTACTAACTCCCACCAATAAAGCCCCGACCAATCCAGGTCCATAGGTTACTGCTATGGCAGATAACTGCTGAAAAGTTACATCCGCCTCTTTTAGGGCTAACTCAATAAGTCGATTTACCTGCTCAAGATGATGCCGAGAAGCAATCTCAGGAACAACTCCACCAAATTTTTGATGAATTTTAATTTGAGATGAAACTAAATTAGATAATAGTTTTTGCCCATTTTCTAAAACTGCAACCGCTGTTTCATCACAGCTTGTCTCCACAGCCATTATAATTTCTTTTTCTGACATATTCTACCTTCCTAACTTTAACAATAGTTTAACAATAGTTTAACAATGGTTCAACAATGGTTCAACAATGGTTTTCCTGACCAACTGACCAACTGACCAACTGTCCAACTGTCCAACTGTCCAACTGCTTAACAATGGTTCACCCACCGTCCTCAGTATAATTCTTTCCACATAATAATAGCATCTTCATTCGTGTCCATATAATAATCAGGACGTATCCCTATCGTTTTAAAACCCATTTTATTATATAAACTTTTTGCTTTATCATTGGATACTCTCACTTCCAGAGTCATACGAATTGCTTTTTTTTGTATAGCTAAAACGTCCAATCCCTTCATGAGTAACTTTCCTAAGCCTATTCCTCTACAATTTGGAGCAATTGCAATATTGGTAATGTGTGCTTCATCTATGATAATCCACATACCCCCATAGCCCAAAACATTTTGGGGATCATCTTCAGTTATTACCACTAAATAATGAGCAATGTCGTTATCATTTAACTCACAATTATAGGCATAAGAAGACCAAGGAGTTGGAAATGATTGCTTCTCAATTTCTATAACCTGAGGTATGTCCTCTATTCTCATGGGTCGTAAAGCATGTTTCATAAGAATACACCTCGTCCTACCTAATTGCATCCAGTTTTTTCTGAGCTTCCGATGAACGAATATACTTTGGTTTTAAATCAAAGAGGTCATCCTTTTCTCCTCTTTTTAATCTCTGCTGCCCTAACCAAGCTACACTGGCTCCCCTAGCAGTGAGAAAAAGGTTTGACGGAAAAATTGCCTTTTCCCCTAAATTTTGCTTCCAAACATCAAAATAATCTTTGACCCCATCACCCGAAAGCAACACAGGTTTTTGATAGCTATCAAGCTTTTGAGCCCATTCTTGAGGTCCAATAGCCTGCTCAGGCTCCAACTGTTCATATTCTTCACCCTCAAATTTATAAAGCGCTGTGTAAACCTCGTTTTTTCTTGCATTCATAAGAGGAGCAACTAATCCCGGACGTCCTGCTTGAAGAAAAGCAAATGCTAACAATGTAGATACACTAACAAGCGGCTTCTCTGTTCCCTGAGCTAATCCTTTTGCTGTAGCCATTCCTATTCTTAGTCCCGTAAAAGAACCAGGTCCGCCCGCCACTGCAATACCATCTAAATCCATAAGTGACACTCGTACTTGTTTTAAAAGATCATCAATCAAAGGAAGTAACTGTTCAGAATGGGTTAAACCAGTATTTAACATTATCTCACCCAAGAGCTTATTATCAGATACAATTGCGACCGATGCCACAGGTGTAGCACTTTCAATTCCTAAAACAATCATCTTTCTCCAACTCCTTTATCAATGCTTCCATCAGCTTCCCTTGGGGATAAAAAGTAATTAAACGTCCTTCTCCCTTATCCTGCTCATATATATGCTGTATTTTTACTAAAATATATTCAGATGGTAAATAAGGTTTAATTAAATCGCTCCATTCAATTGCTGTAACCCCTGCTCCTTCAAAATATTCCTCGTAACCCAGTTCTTCAAAAGCTTCAAAAGATGGCAACCTATAAACATCAAAGTGAGCTAAAGTAATTCTACCTTCATAAAGATGAAGTAGGGTAAACGTCGGGCTAGTAACAAGCTCCTTAGCTTCTAAGCCATCGGCAAGTCCTTTTACAAACTGTGTTTTTCCTGCGCCCAATTCACCTTCTAGGGCTATAACTTCTCCACCTTTTAATTTTGTTCCCAGTTTACTAGCTAATTGGAAAGTATTTTGAGGAGTAAACGATTTATAACTATACAAGGGAAAAATACACTTCCTCTCGTTTTAATTATTGTAACTTATCTACTATTATATCTGTCTATATTATATCATAGACCTTTTTCCCATTCACATATACCTGCTCAATATTAGTGTGCCAATCCAAAGGATGTCCTGACATTACAACAATATCAGCATCTTTGTCTTTCTCTAAACTACCAATTCTATGATCAAGCTTCAATATCTTAGCAGGATTTATAGTTATAGCTTTTAATGCTTCTTCCTCTTTCATCCCATTTTTAACTGCCAAAGATGCACAAAGAGGTAAATATTGAACCGGCACTTCTGAATGATCTGTCGTTATCGCCACCATTATTCCAGCCTCATTCAAAAGCGAAACTGTTTTCCAAGTCATCTCTGCTAATTCAACCTTTGATCTACTAGAAAGTGTAGGTCCAACAACAACAGGTATATTTCTCTTTAATATTTCCGGAATTACTTTGTGGGCTTCCGTGCCGTGCTCTAAAATTATATCAATTCCAAATTCATCAGTAATACGTAAAGCTGTCAAAATATCATCTGCTCTGTGCGCATGAACTCTTAAAGGAATTTCTTTTTTTAAAACCAAAACCAAGTTTTCCATTCCCAAGTCTCTCTCAAAGACTTCTTCAGAGTCAACTGAATTTTTTTTCTTCTGCATATAATCCTCAGCATCAACAAAAGACTGACGGAGAAGAGCCGCTACCCCCATTCTTGTAGAAGGAACTTTTTTTTGTTCATTGAATACGCACTTGGGATTTTCCCCAAAAGCTACCTTTAACCCAGCCTGAGGTATAAGAACCATTTCTTCATAATTACTTCCTGTTGTTTTCATAACCAAGTTTGTTCCACCTATGACGTTTGCACTTCCCGGACCTGTCATGACCGTGGTTATTCCACCAGCAATAGCATCCTGAAACCCAATATCGAAAGGATTTACAGCATCAAGCGCTCTCATTTCCGGAGTTATCGGTTCTGTAAATTCATTAAGATCATTACCCTCTTGTTGATATATTTCTTCTAATATACCTAAGTGCGTATGCGCATCAATAAATCCCGGCAGGACTGATTTACCATGCAAATCTATGACCTCTGCATCTGACGGTATCTCAATATTCTCCCCTACATTCGTTATCTTTTCATTATCCCAAATAATTGTACCATTTTTCAATATATTCCCCGCCATTGTGTATATACAACCATTTGTCAAAGCTATTACCATTACTTCTCCCCCAGTCATTTTACTAAATCAAATATGCTTTACTTAATTAAGTCATTTCCAATCTAAAACCATATATTTTTTTCAATTTACGCTTTTCATAGTAAGTCCAATTCTACCTCTTGTTTTGTCAATACTCAAAACCTTTACCTTTACTACATCCCCCACTGAAATTACTTCCATAGGGTGTTTTATATATTTATCGCTCAGCTGAGATAAATGTACCATGCCATCCTGTTTTACACCGATATCTACAAAAGCTCCAAAATCCACAACATTTCTAACCGTCCCTGTAAGAATCATCCCTTCCTGAAGATCATCCAAAGAAAGAACATCCTGACGTAAAATCACAGGAGGTAGGTCTTCTCTCGGATCTCGCCCCGGTCTCTTAAGTGCCTCAACTATATCCCGAACCGTGGGAACCCCTGCATCTAATTTTTGAGCAATATCTTTAATATCTAATTTCTCCAAGATATCACCAAGTTCCTTTTCTTTCGTACAAATATCTTCTAAGTTGCAATTTACCATAGCAAGAATTCGTTGCGTCAATTCATAAGATTCTGGATGAACAGGAGTATTTTCAAGAGGATTATCTCCCCCGGCAATTCTTATAAATCCTGCACATTGCTGATAAGTACGTTCTCCCAAACGTGGAACATCAAGTAATTCCCGTCTTGACCTGAACTTTCCTTTTTTCTCACGTCTCTCCACTATTGATTTGGAAATTGCAGAACTCAATCCCGCTACATTCTTCAACAGCGAAGGAGAAGCTGTATTTAATTCAACTCCCACTGTATTAACACATGATTCCACTACACCTTCCAAAGCTTGGCTGAGTTCTTTGGCATTAACGTCATGCTGATATTGTCCAACTCCAATAGATTTTGGATCAATTTTCACAAGCTCGGCTAAAGGATCTTGAATTCTCCTCGCAATAGAAGCACCACTTCTATATGATAAATCCAAATCAGGAAACTCCTCCTTAGCTAACTTGGAAGCAGAATAAACAGAAGCTCCTGCTTCACTAACAATTGTGTACTTTATATCAAGGTTTTCCTCTCTAATAAGCTCAGCTACAAGTGCTTCTGTTTCACGAGAAGCTGTCCCATTCCCTATCGTTATCGCAGTAACCTTCCACTTATCAAACATTACCTTTAGTTTTTCCTTCGCTTCTTTTTTCTTTCCTTGTGGGGGATGCGGAAATATAACTCCTACTTCCAAAAGTTTTCCTGTATCATCTACAACAGCTAATTTGCTACCCGTACGAAAACCGGGATCTATCCCCAAAACAACCTGCCCCCTCACAGGAGGTTGCAAAAGAAGATTCCTTAAATTCTTGGAGAAAACCATAATAGCTTGTTTCTCTCCTTTTTCTGTTAATTCCTTACGTATTTCCCTTTCCAAACTGGGAAAAAGTAAACGATGAGTTCCATCCGCTACAGCCTCTCTTATTTGTTCTGCACCAACACTTTTTGAATTAGTTACTACTCTAGATAAAAGTTTAACAATAATTTCTTCTTCAGGTGCCACAATATTAACCTGCAATATTTCTTCCTTTTCGCCTCGATTAATAGCCAAAATACGATGGGGAGGAATTCTTTTTACAGATTCCTGATATTCATAGTACATTTCATACGGTGTAGGTTCATTTGCTTTCCCTTTAGTTACTAACATTCCTTTTTCAAAAAATATTCTTCTGGCAATTTCTCTTAAAGAGGGATCGTCTGCCATTTCCTCAGCTATTATATCCCGTGCTCCAGCTAAAGCTTCTTCGGGTGAATTTACTTCTAATTCAAGATTAACGTACTCCCTTGCAAAGGAAATAATATTACCTTTAGATACCGACTGTTCTTTAATAAACTGAGCTAACGGTTCTAATCCTTTTTCTCTCGCAACACTTGCCCTGGTGCGACGTTTAGGACGAAATGGTCTATATATATCCTCCATCTGTTGCATTGTAACAGCATTATTAACGGATTTTTCTAATTCAGGAGTCAGCTTCCCCTGTTCATCAATAAGTCTTAATACTTCTTCTTTCCTTTTTGTTAAATTTTTTAAATACTCCAACCTTTCAGCTAAACTGCGTAATACCTCTTCATCCATTTCCCCCGTGGCTTCCTTACGATACCGTGCAATAAAAGGAATAGTATTCCCTTCCTCTAATAATTGTACTGCTTGTACCATACTTTTAAGAGGCCAATTTAGTTCTTTAGAAAGAACTCCTGTAAAATCCATCACTTTCACCTATCTTCCTTAAATATTTATTATATATAAAACATATTAATATCGTATTTTCTTTGTTTGAAATTAAATATATTGACTACTGCAATCACAAGTATGATAACAATAATTTTCCCTAATGGCAATAACTTTGGTAATTTTTTACTTCTAGCGAGTTTTCAAAAGCAATCTCTTAATTTGTTACACCATATATAAGCAAATTAAGCGGAGTTATTGACACACTTTGTGTGTCAATAACTCCGTCCCTGTGACAATGCAATGCCAACTAACTTCTACTTTATCTTTTCTTCTCTCTATTCCTCGGTTTCCTTTTTTATCTTCAATATTTCTTCTTCTGAAAGTTTCGTTATTGTAGCAATTATATCAACTGGCAATCCTGCTACCAATGATTCTTTCACTACCTGTGTCGCTTTCTTCATTTCTCCTTCTCTTAATACTTTTTCTTTTCCTTCTCTTAATCCTTTTTCCAATCTTTCTTTTCCTTCTCTTAATCCTTTTTCCACTTCTTCTTTGGCTTGCTTGATTACTCTTTCCATTTGAATCTGTTGATATTTAATCGCCGACTCTTCATCTAATAGCCATTTTTGTCTTTGGTAATAGCGTTGTCTTGCCACTTCGTCTTGGCTCAATTTTTCAAGTATTTTACTAGCCATATCAATCGCCTCACTTTCTTTGCGAATACCTGATACTACTTCTTGCTTACTTTCATTCCCTGCTTCTTTGATGAAAACAAGCCACTTTTCCAATTCTCCCATTAACTTAATACTTTCCTGTTCCTTGAATTTCGGTAATTCAATATAATGAATCTCTAGATCTTCTAACAGTTCATAATTATCTTGGATTTCTTTTATCCTAAATATACTATGATACTTATCTGTCTCTGACAATAATTTAAAATCCAATAAATTAACAACAACACATTTCTTCAGCGTTTCATATGTTTTGCCTTCTTCAATTGTCTCACCATACATTTTCGACCAATAATAAAGTGCCCTTTTACGATAGTTGTCTTTGTTATTAATCTGGACTTCAATATCAATTAACTTATCATCCTGAGTTTTAACTTTTATGTCTAATATAGACATCTTTCCTTCTTTA
>JAQUGH010000157.1 GCA_028684195.1 Clostridia bacterium
ATACTTATATTCACTTTCTAACTCATTTTTAAATTTCTCTAATATAATTTTTTCTTCCTCAGTTATACAGTTCCCTCTTTCATATAATAATAATTCTTCAACATGCTCTCTTAAATTCAACTCACTCAGTTTATTATTGCTTTTTTCACTATCTTGAACATTTAAAATTTCTAACTGTTCAGCCTCTTCATACTTTATTTCCTTAATTTGTCTCCTCCATATTGACACAATTCCCAATAAGACTGATTGTTTTATACCATTTATAGCATTTCTTGCTTCTCCCATTTTTCTCAACTTCCTTTCAAAAATATATTTAATACACACTTAACCATATAGCTTATTCACCTATCACCTATCACCTCTTTCTGTAGCTTTTTTTGAACAAATCAATTAAATACTTACAAGACAATAGAGTCACTTTTCTTTTTTCCCTTTACCCCTATTTTTTCGCCTAAAGATACTTGCGTTTCAATTCCTTCTGCTGAATTTCTTACTATATCTTTATCAATTTCAACTGTACCTTCTTTTAACAGTAATATTACAGTAGAACCACCAAATTCAAAATAACCTTTTTCATCACCTTTATTCCCCTGAACCTGAGATTCATATGTTTGTACTATTGTACCCACACAAGATGCACCCACTTCTATCATACATATTTCACCAAAGTTATCTGAATCAAGAGTAGATATATCTCGTTTGTTTTTACAGAAAACTTTAGCTGTATGATTCAACGAAATTGGATTAACGGAATAATAATCTCCTCTGATTTTCTTAGTATTACTTATCTTCCCACTGTCAGGGAAATGAAATCTATGGTAATCTGTTGGACTTAATCTAAATACAAGGCAACAACCATTAGCATATTCTTTTGCTTTCTTCTCATCAATTAATAATTCCGCTAAAGTATAATACGAACCTTTTATTTGCATCATCTTATTTATATTTACATTTTCATCTACTAGCAACTTACTATCAGCAGGAGAAACCAATACATTAGGATCAGATACAATTTCCCTACTTCCTGCCTTTAATTTTCTTGTAAAAAAATCATTAAAACTTACATAATCCTTAATGTTTTCTCTTAATACCTCAGTCATATTTATATTATATTTCTTTACAAATCTTTCTATTTTCCTTTTACTAAGACTCATATCATAATATTTCCCAACCAGTACGGAAAATATCTTTTTCTTTACTATATTCTCTAACGCAAGATTGCCAAAGTGCGATTCATTCAACCATTTTAAAAAATCAACTTTTGCTATTCTTTCTTCATGTAAAGTATCGTCATTCCTCTTTTTATAAAAAATAGCCATCATATCCTCCTTTTTAAGTTGAATTTGCTCCACAATTGCAATTATAGCAAGTAAGAAATATTATTATCAACATCCTCAACAAGTATCTTCATCTGATTAATAGCAATTTTATTAAGTTTCTCCAGTCTCAAGCTTTGCTCCCTACCTTCGTTTATAAACACAGCATTCAAACTTTCAAGATTAGAAAGACACACTAATTAAGAAATATTTGCATATTCTCGTATATTTCCTTTTTTATCAGGATTCTGCTCTCTCCACATCGTAGCTGTCATTCCAAACAAAGCCATATTAAGGACATCAGCTTCCGAAGCATATATTATATTTTTTTGTCTACTACTCAATTCAGGAGGAATTAAGTTCTCTTTTATTGCATCAGTGTGTATACGGTAATTAATTTTAGCAAGATTTCTTTTAATGTCCCATCCTAATTGGATTTGTTCTTGCTCTTTTAACCTTTGAAATTCTTTAATCAAATATATCTTAAACTCTGGACTAATCCACATCCCAAATTCAAATGCAATATCTTTATGAGCATAAGTTCCACCGTATCTACCCGTCTTTGCCATCAACCCTATTGCATTTGTTTTATTAACCCACTCTTTTACACTTATTTTATAACTATTTAATCCTGCTTGACTTTTAATTATGGCGAATTCGCCATAATTAAAATTTGGATTATATATTTTTTCCCATATCCCAATATATTCAACTGTATTTCTGTTTCTAAGCCAATCAGAAATAAAGAAATCTCCATCCTTTGCTTTCAGCATGTCCGTTAAAGATATATAGTCTTCTTCATCTTTTGAACTTATTGTTATTTCTGTGCCTTGCACATCAATTTTCTTATTCTTAGATGCCATTATTACTCCCCTTTTCAATGTTTATGGAGTATTTATTGAATATTATAGCACTAGTAACAACATATGCCAATAATATCTGCTATCTAAATATATCACTCAACTAACACCTGCATTTGCATTAATTTCGTCAATTCTACTTATTATCCTTTTGGCAATATCTATTTTCCCCACAAATAAGTTGGCGATACTCCCATGCTTATTAAAGGGATGTTCACTTAACACCATTTTATCAACGATCCCATTTTTAATAACGAAATCTACTATTCGCTTAACAAATTCCATTTGATTTTTATTAAGTGACTCATTGCTAAGAAAATCCGAAAAAATCTCATTAGCTACTTTAGGCTCAAGCCCCACTATTTTACGAACTAATTTTGCTAGTGGTTCATCTCCATAGGTTTCCTTATAATCTTTTTTTGTCCCAATTCTATTCCATAGTATTTCTTCTAAATGCTTAATATCCTCCATAGACAATACCTTATTATTCCGCAGTTTGAACACCACTATATCATTTTGATGTTCCTTTAGATACTGGTCTACCTTCTTTTTGTAGCTTTGTAATTCATTAACCAGAAAATCACCTTCATGTTCATTCACTTCTAATACTTCATCTTTAAAATCAGTAAAGTAAATATCTGTATTCACAGTTTCAATAAACTTAATTAAATCTCTTAAGGCAATTCTTACTTCTTCATAATCAAAAATATTTGCCTCATCCCAGAATTCATTCGTTTGAACCTTCGCTATAATATGCTGTTGCCTTTTTACTTCAGCCATGCTTCCCTTTTCTGCTAACTTATCGGCAGTTGTTACCACTTTCATTTTAGGCTTAGAAGCTATTTCTCCTTTTAAATCTGCGTCTTCAATGGTCAACATTAGATAATCAAACCTCTTTGCCAACTCATTATCGTCTATTGGATGAATAAGTGGTGTTATCTGCTCTTCTAAGTCTCTGACATCTTCATCACTAAGTGCTTCCCACGCCTGTTTTTGATTGTATTTATGAATATATCTTATTTTCATACGACTGTTAAACCTTGTTTCATCAATTAGATTAATCGACTTTATTAATTCATCTACAAGCTCTTCACGATTTGCAATAAATTTCTCTTCTTGATAATCTAATTGCTGTAGCTCTTTGATTATGCTTACTTTCATGTTAAATAAATTTTCAGTAAGCGATTTGGTCAGCGTAGCTTCTTTCCCTTTTTTATTCTCTCTAAAATACTCGAAATTGGAACAATAATCAAATATTCTAAAGCTCTCTTTATCAAGCCCTACTCCAAATAAATCTTCACAAAGACGAGTTCCCCGTCCAAGCATTTGCCAAAACTTTGACTTAGAACAAACCTTTTTGAAAAATACCAAGTTGACCAATTCTGGTATATCAATACCTGTATCAAGCATATCAACCGACACTGCTATTTGAGGTAATGTCTCTTTGGTTGAAAAATCATCAAAGGTTGATTCTACATATTTTATTCCATTGTAAATAGGTTTCATAAAGCCATCTTTATATTCAGGATAAATTATATTAAATCTCTTCAAAATAAAATCGGCGTGTCTTATATTTGTAGCAAAAATAATCGTTTTCCCTAATTTATCTCCGCCTTCAACCTTTATTCCTTGCTCCATAAGATTTTGAATAACTGTATCTATCGTATCAGCATTGAATAATACTATATTCAATGCTTCACCGCTTATATCTTTGACATCTTCATCAAAAGTATCTTCAAACTGCTCCTTTTCCTCTTCACTTAATTGATCGTAATGAACTCCTTCTTCCATGAGCTTTAATTTAGTTTCTATCGTGTGATAAGGTACTAAATAACCATCATCTACAGCTTCCCCTAGCTCATACGCAAAAGTAGGAACGTTATTTTCAAGGTCAAATATCTTATATGTATTTTTATCAAGATCATCTTTAGGTGTTGCCGTCAACCCTAATAATATTCCATCAAAATAATCAAATATCGCTTGATACTTCTTATAAATACTTCTATGCGATTCATCAATAATAATTAAATCAAAATGTCCAGAGGTGAATAACTTCGTCCCATCTTTACTTTTCGTTTCATCAATAGCATTCATCATTGTAGGATAAGTCGAAAATACCATCCTACTTTCGGGATTATCTTTACTATCCAATAAATTGCATAAAGATAATTCAGGTAAAAGATTCTTAAAATTTTTTTTAGCTTGTTTTACTAATTCCCTTCTATCTGCTAAAAACAAAGCGTTTTTCACCCAACCATTAGCGGCTAAAACATTAAAAATTGAAATAGCCGTTCTTGTCTTCCCAGAACCTGTCGCCATGACTAAAAGGGATTTTCTATGACCTTTTTCCAAAGTATCACAAACAGCTTGTACCGCTCTTTTTTGATATTCTCTATCAATGATTTTATCATCTGTATACACTATATCTAGCGATTTTTTGTTAGTTCTCTT
>JAQUGH010000158.1 GCA_028684195.1 Clostridia bacterium
AACATTTTTCGCCTTAACATCACCAAATCACCTTCTCGGGTGGAATGGGGTTCTCGTTTTTCTCTATATGACTAAGCTTTCCATCTTTAATATAGAAAATACGGTCAGCTATTTTAGCGATAGGAGTATTATGAGTAATAACAATTACTGTTTTTTTATTGGTTTTACAAAAATCTTTTAGCATCTGCAAAACTTGGATACTTGTTTGATAATCTAAAGCACCAGTAGGTTCATCACACAAAAGGATATCAGGATTCTTTACAATAGCTCTCGCTAACGATACTCTTTGCTGTTCACCACCTGAAAGTTGGGAAGGGAAATGGGTTGCCCTCTCGCTAAGACCTACTTTTCTAAGCATTTCTTCAGGGGAGGATGGATTTCTAGCTATTTCTGCTGAAAGAGTGACGTTTTCAATGGCATTAAGATTAGGAATAAGGTTGTAAAACTGAAAGACAAATCCTACATTATTACGGCGAAAAAGGGTAAGCTCCTTGGGACTTGCTTTATGAAGAGGGGTATCAAGGTAATAAAGCTCTCCGTCACTAGCTTTATCCATACCTCCCACCATATTCAGGAGGGTACTTTTCCCTGAACCGCTAGGTCCTAAAATTACAATAAATTCTCCAGGGTAGATTTCAAAATCCACTCCTTGCAGAGCTTTAACCGTAACTTCACCCATTTGATAAAACTTGCAAAGATTATTTGCAGTGATTATTGGCTTTATAGGGGAATTTATTTCAGCTGTAGTTTCCATTAATCCACCTGCTCTCATTAATATATGTAAAGTTTAAGATAGTTTCACAGTAAAAAATAGTTTAATTAAGCGGTGTGTGTTTTCTCTCATCTGTTCAAAGGTGGGAGTTTTTTCATAAACATAATACATCAAAACCTGGCTTGTGATAATACCAAAAATGCAATTTGCGCCATCGTCTATATTAAAATCAGGAGCGAGAATTCCTTTTTCTTTAAAGAGATTTAAAAAAACAGCTAAATGCTCAATAACTTTAATATCAAGTTCTGTATGCTTTTGCATATGTTTTTGGAAATCATTGTAATTTGCTGTAAAAATCACAAGTAATTCTTTCCAAAATTCTTTTTTTGTGTCTTGCATGTTCTCAAACAGAACGTCAATGAGTTGAGTTAGAGTTTTAATTAGGTCTGCATTAGGATTGTTTAAAGTATAATTTATGATGTTGTTAAGCTTTTTTATTGCTGTATGGTGTTTATTGTTGATAAATGTATAAAGGTACAACTCGGATTTGGAAGGAAAATAGTTATAAAAAGTACCCATACCAATATTGGCACTCTTGGCAATTTGTGCTATTGTTGTTTTTTCATAACCTTGAGAATTAAAAGCATTTTCAGCTACATTAATTATTTGATCTCTCAAAGCTCTTTTTTTCCGTTCTCGTAAAGTTGTCATATATTATCACCATCATTTTTGTAATAGGTTCATTTATGAATGGATTACAAAAATGAACCTATTCATATTTTAAATCAAAAAAAAGAGGGGGTCAATAGTATGATTTCTATATTTTCTCTATTGACAATACTAAATACTTAGTAATATTATGTAAGTAAGGTGTTGATGAGAATGCCTTTTGTTTAGAGGTTAGATTAGAATGGTTAGATTGGTTTAGTTTTGGTGAGATGAGCTGAGATGAGAATAGTTTGAGGAGAGCTGAGATGAGTCGGATTATGATTAAATAACCGGTACTCGTTTGAGTATCGGTTTTTGTATTGCTTTTTTCCTCAATAAAAAAAGGGGGTTGACTGAAAAAAATTTAAGTAAGTATTGGTGTTCATCTTAAGCGATAGACATTTAAGATGAAGGTTAATGAGAATATTGTGAGTGTATATCACACGAACAGTTCCCTTTGCTATAAAATTTGAGGAGGAGAAAATAATGAGTAAAATGATGCGTAAAACAATATTATTGGTATTATTAATGATGGTATTACAATTAACAGGATGTGGTGGTGCAACAAATTCAGATGTTGATGAGAAAAATGTGTTTAAAGTAGGGGTCACACAATTTGTTGCTCATCCTGCTTTAGATCTTGATCAAAAGGGATTTCTTGATCAGATGAAGGAGGAAGGGTTTGTCGAAGGAGAAAATATAAGCTTTGACATAAAGAATTCTCAGGGAGATCCTAATTTAGCAAAGAATATTGCAGATAAATTTGTAGCTGATAAGGTTGATGTAATTTTAGCCATTACTACACCTAGTTCGCAGGCTGCTGCACAGGCTACTAAAGGGAGTGGAATTCCTGTAGTGTTCATTGCAGTTTCTGATGCGGTGGGGTCAGGTTTAATAAATGAGTTAGATGAGCCAACGGGTACTAATGTTACAGGAGTATATAGTGCGGATCCTGTAGAACAACAAATGGCTCTAATTCAAGAAGTTCAGCCGTCTGCTCAAAAGTTAGGGGTTATGTATAATGCAGGAGAGGCTAATTCGGTGAGTAATGTTAAGAGAATAAAAGAATATTTGCAAGGCAAAATGGAGGTAATTGAAGCTCCTGTTGCAAGCAGTAATGAAGTACAGATGGTAGCTCAGTCTCTGGTGGGACGGGTTGACGCTGTTTTTGTTCCACAGGATAATACGGTTATTTCCGCTGTTGATGCTTTGATTAAGGTTTGTCAGGACAATGATATTCCTCTATATACAGGGGATACAGAATCAGTGAGAAAAGGAGCATTTGCTACATTAGGAAATGATGAATATGATTGCGGATGTCAGGGTGCAGTAATTGTAGCTAGGATATTGAATGGAGAAGAGTCAGGGAAAATTGTACCAGAGGAAATTCGCAAACGTACTTTGTTGATAAACAAAGGGGTAGCAGGGGAATATAGTTTATCTATACCACAGGAAATATTGGATCGTGTAGATGAAATTATAGAGTAAAACGTAGAAGGTAAGCGGATTAAACAAGATAAAATGAGTTAAAGCAAGTTAAAGAGCAACATAAAGGACAGTGAAGTAAGATGGGAAATGTGGTAATCAGTGGTTTACAACAAGGATTGATATATGGCTTTATGACATTAGGAGTATTGTTGACCTTTTATATTCTCGATTTCCCTGATTTGACTGTTGAAGGGAGCTTCCCTTTGGGAGCGGCAATAACAGCAAGAGCTGTTGTAGAGGGAATTGATCCTTTGTTAGCAGTTTTATGTGGAGCAATTGCCGGAGGAATGGCAGGAGCGGCTACAGGGCTAATGAATACGAGATTAAAGGTAAACAATATTTTAGCAGGTATTTTAACTACCAGTGCCATATATACAGTAATGCTTCGCTCAATGGGACGTCCTAATATATCTTTATTGGGGAATATTAATTTTTATGAACGAGTATTGAGTTTATTTGGATTATCGGAAGCAGGATTTTCCTTGTTTGAATTACAGATTGCCACGATTTCTATTTTGTTTTTAATGGTAGTTGGAGTTAGGTTATTGTTAGGTTGGTTTTTAAATACTGATCTTGGTTTAACTATTAGAGCAACAGGTAGTAATGAAAAAATGATGAGGTCATTAGGGATAGATACTAAACATACAAAACTATTAACCTTAATTTTGTCTAATTCCTTGGTGGGCTTTTCAGGTGCGTTAGCTTGTCAGATTCAGGGCTTTGCCGATGTAGGAATGGGTATAGGAGTTTTAGTGGCTGCTATTGCCTCGGTAATTTTGGGTGAAATATTATCTGGGAAGAATAATTTAAAAATGCTATTAACAGGGGTAGTTCTTGGCTCAATATTATATAGGGCATTATTAGCACTTGGTTTAAGATTAAATTTACCTGCTGAAGATTTTAAAATGGTTACAGCTGTTTTGGTGTTACTTGCTTTGGCACTTCCTAATATAAAAATTCGTAAGAAATCTACCATACAAAAAGTATTAACACAAAAATTATCATCACGAAAAAATGTTGAAGCAAGCAGTTTTAATAATGTATGTAATTGTACAGAAGCAAATGAAATGGAGGCGAGAAAATAATGATTAAGCTAAGTGGTGTAAGTAAATATTTTTTTCTTGATACTCCTAATGAAGTGTTGGCGTTAGATAACATTAATTTTCATGTAAAACGTGGTGATTTTGTAACGGTTATAGGGAGTAATGGATCAGGAAAGTCAACATTATTAAATATTATTAATGGGGTAGAAACGGTAGATTTGGGTAATATCGAATTGGATGGAAAAGATGTTACAGCAAGTCCTGAATATAAAAGAGCGGCTGATATTGGGAGAATCGATCAGAATCCTTTGGCAGGTACTGCTGCTGATATGACTATTGAAGAAAATTTAGCAATGGCATATTTGCGAGGACAAAGAAGAGGGTTAAGTAAAGCGGTAAATGGCGATAGAGTGAAGATTTTCAAGGAAGTATTAGCGGAAATAGGGATGGGTTTAGAGGAACGTCTAAAAGCACCAGTAGGGACACTTTCTGGTGGGCAACGTCAGGCTTTAGCTTTGGTAATGGCAACAATTTCTTTGCCAAAATTGTTATTACTTGATGAACATACGGCGGCATTAGATCCGAGAGCAGCATTGCAAATAATGGACATAACAGGAAGATTGATTGACTCAAAAAAATTAACTACAATTATGATTACTCATAA
>JAQUGH010000028.1 GCA_028684195.1 Clostridia bacterium
TCGTCTCTCTATTAACATCCACGATTTTAGCTCTAAATATATCTACTATATCCACAATATCAGAACGCTTTTCAGGAAGAGCCTTCACCTTTATTAACTGAAATAATGACGCCTTTCTCAGAAAATAAAGCATACTATTCTGCCTTATTTCAAACTATCAAATTCATGATTTTTTATCCATCTCTTTATTTCTTTTTCATCAATTGATCCATCTGCGATTCCTAAGCCCAACTCAACAAGCTCTTTCTGAGTATATTTTGTTTTTATATCATTTATTTGCATTAACAGTAACATAATAGCAATACCAATTCTCTTATTTCCATCAACAAAGCCATGGTTTTGTATTAAGCTAAACATAATTGCTACGATTTTTATCTTCCAACTCCTTGAATAAATCTTTACCATCAAATGTCACATAAGCTCTATTTAGAATACTTTCTATTAATCCTATATCTCGTATTCCATCATTACCACCCGTAGCTTATATGATTTTTTTGTGAAACAAAAGGACATCTTTTAAAGCAATTTTCTTCATCATTTACTTAGCTCCTCAAAGGCATCCCTATTCTCTTTAATTATTCCATCCATAATATCTATGACATCTTTGTTTTCTTTTAGTTTAAGAAATTCAACAATAAGGAAGCGTAGGGACGGTTCTTTTGCTTCCTGCTCTCCAGAAGGTCTACCTCTTGACGAGTTACAGGAATTAAATCTATTTTCAAGCAACGAAATATATTAACCCCTCTCAAAAAAGCAAGGCATACTATACTACATACACTAATCAATAAATTTAGCAGGCAAAGGACCACGAGAAATAACTACTTTCCCAGTACGAACAATTTCCACAATACCATGATCTTGCAAGACTTCGCATAAAGCATCAATTTTAACCTTTGCACCACTTAACTCAATAACCATTGTCTCTCTATTAACATCCACGATTTTAGCTCTAAATATATCTACAATATCCACAATATCAGAACGCTTTTCAGGAAGAGCCTTCACCTTGATCAGAGCAAGCTCCCTCTCCAAAGAATCAATTACCGTCAAATCTACTATCTTAATAACATCAACCAACCTTGCTAATTGATTAGTCACCTGTTCAATTTCCCGATCATCACCTTTTACTACAATAGTTATCCTAGTCATATCCTTTTCTTCTGTATAACCCGCCGCAATACTCTCAATATTAAACGCCCTTCGACTTATTAGTCCCGAAATCCTTGTAAGCACACCAGGTCTATCTTCAACAAGAACAGAAAGCACATGAGCCATAAAAACCCCTCCCCAATCAATATTATCTTTAGATAATATAATACTACAACATCTCACAAATTTCCAACACAACCACAACACAACCACGGGGACGGTTCTCGTGCTTCCTTACTTCCATTTTTTTCTTTCTTGATTTATTCTCTATATTATGTTATAATTTTAGCTCTGATATAGATAATATATTAGGTACATGAGTATGCTGGTTGATCGCGGGTACAAGTGTCGAAAGACCGTACTTGAGGAAAGTCCGAGCTCCATAGGGCAGGGTGCTGGGTAACGCCCAGTGAAGGTGACTTTAAGGAAAGTGCCACAGAGACATACCGCCGATGGTGAGATATTCTCACACAGGCAAGGGTGGAAAGGTGAGGTAAGAGCTCACCAGCAGTCAGGTGACTGGCTGGCTCGGTAAACCCCACTTGGAGCAAGACCGAATAGGGAAACATTGGAGTTGCCCGCTCCGTTTCCGGGTAAGGTCGCTGGAGGTGTCGGGTAATCGACATCCAAGATAGATGATCATCACCTCGTATGAGGTACAGAACTCGGCTTATAGGCATACTCATGTACTATAAAAAGGACTACGCTTGCGTAGTCCTTTTTATGTATCGCATTTAAACCCTAATGTTATCCTCTTAATCCTCATACAAATCATCAATCTTTTTCTTCAAACTCACCCTTTCGGTCATCAACAAATCAAGTATGCTATTTTTTATTGCTGCATATGCTTTTTCATGTAATAATTCTTTATTACCTCTGTTTTCTATTGATAATTTACCGTCTATTAGTGTATCATTCTGCAATATTTTTGCAAATTCATCTATGCTACGAATTGTATCAATATATTCTTGAGCCTGATTATGTTTCCCAATAAATTCATCTACCATCATTCTCCCTCCTTTCTTTTACCTTTCGCTTTTTTTTACCACACAAACAACAATCATCGTAACAACTAGATGCTTAATTTTCTTGATAGTATAATAATAGTAAATATTATTGTCATTTGCAATATATTACTAGAAATTATTTATTCAATCCTAACTGCAGTTCCTGTCGCAGTTACCATCAGCATATTACCACCTTGCCCTAACACTTCATAATCAATGTCAACTCCCACTACGGCATTCCCACCTAATATTAATACTCTTTTTTCTAATTCCTGTAGTGCATTATCACGAGCCTCAATAAGTTCTCCCTCATAAGATCCTGATCTTCCACCAAAGAAGTTAGTTAATCCTGCTGCAAAATCTTTAATAAAATTCACACCGGTAACTACCTCCCCAAAAGCAATGCCTTTGTACTCAAGAATCTTTTTTCCTTCAATACTAGGTGTTGTTGTAACTATCATTTTTAATTCCCCCTCTATTTATATTATATCGCTTCACTAATTTCTAATCTCCATCTGCCACTCTTATATCAATTACCTTCTTTACCCCATCCCAATTGACCTTACAACCCAGTGCTTCCCCTACAAATCTCAAAGGAATCATCGTTCTCCCCTCAATAATTTGTGGGTAAGTATCCAACATTACTTCCTCATCATTTATCCATGATTTTACCTTCCCAATTTCAAGCTTCACTTCTCTATCTTCCGTTTTTGCAGTTACTTGTTGAAGTTCACCATTCCAATCTACACTTGCACCTAATGCTTGAAAAATCCCTCTCATAGGAACTAATGTACGCCCGTTAATAATTACAGGATCAACATCAAAAAATAGTGGAATATCTTCCAGATAAATAATAATAGCTCCTTTATTTCCATTTATATAAGGTACTGCTGATAATTTACTTACTTTAATTTCATAAGTAACCTGCACATCTCCTCCATAAAAACTATATGAAATAGGATGTCCTTCAGTTTCCGTTGTCTCGGCAAACCTCAACTCTTTTAAACCAGTCAAACGTTTATAATCAACCTTATCTCTGCCATTAACAAGATATGTATATGTAGGATCAGCCGGAACCCAACCATAGCCTACAAGATAATATTCAAGCCACATATGTCCTGGGAGAAGAGCTCCGTTCCTATCAGCTATTAACGTACCTGTACCTTCTTCTACTTTACCCATCCATCCAGAAACAGTTCGTGCCGGTACACCAGTTGCTCTTAATAGCGCTACCATCAAATCAGAGAAATCTTCACATACCCCTTTCCCTGTTTTTAAAGCCCATAAAGCCCCTTTATCTTCAGAATTTTCCCTCTCACTTATTTCATAATCCATATATTCGTATATGAAATAAAATATTCTCTTCGTTTTAAGGTAGGGATCCTGCTCACTACCTACGATCTCCCTAGCTTTCTCTTGAATCAAAATATTATCACTTTCTATCCCTGGAGAAGGTTGTAAATATGGAGTCAACACATATTTCAATTGCTCATAAGCGTTGATATTATCCGACTTAATATCATAATCTATAAGTGCAACTTGATAATCCTGAATTACTTGAATTTTTTTTGTTTCTCCAGGTTCCAACTTAGGTATAGAAAATTTTCCTTTTTGGTTTCCTTTCTTATCTGTAACAATATCTACTGGTTGAGGTAAACAAAATGTATTAAGCAAAGTAGAATATCGCATATTTTTTACTAAATAAGGATTTCCATTAGTAATATCAATAGATATATTTCGTGCCCTATCTTTACCTGTGTTTTCAACATAATAGGTGTTTTCTACCCTATAATAATTAATGTTATCAAGTTGATACGTACTTGATACTGCATAAAGAGGAAATAACACACTGATAAATGCAATTACAACACAGATGAACAATTTCTTAATTCTATTTTTCTTAACCATATAATTCTTCTCCTTATGCAATATATTTTGCATTGTTTCTAAACAGAACTTAAGAGAATCCTTCCACAATTATCACAAAAGTAATATCCTTTCCCCGATTTAACTTGTTTTATGAGATTATCCGATACTTCAATATGACATCCTGTGCATGAATTTTTCTTTAATAAGGCAACAAAATTTATTGAAAAACGTTTCTCCACATCTTGATATATTTTTTTCACTTCTGGTGTTAGCTGTTCAATAATTTCTTCCTGCTTACATTTTACTTCTGCCAGCTTCAAATCCATCCCTATTTTCATCTTTTTGTACTTTCTAATGCTTTTATTATACTCCATTTTCCATGACTTACTAACCTCTTTTAATTTCGTTTCCTTTTTCTCACAAGCTTCCGTTTTCTCAAGTAATTCCAAATATATATTTTCTCTTTCTTCACTCTGACACTCTAGTTTTTGCACAGATTGTTGAAGAGCAATAAGTTCTTTCATAGATTCTGGTTCTGTACTATATAGCTTTTCTTTCCCTTCTTTAATCTGATCATTTAAACATTTTATACCTTTCTCCAACTCCATTGATCTATTATTATCTTCTTCAATTTCATTGTGCAACAAACTAATCTGTTCTTCCCCACTCTTTATCCGTTCCTTAAGTTCCCTCAAACTTTCAAGCAACAAATTTGATGCTTCGTTTTTTAGCAATTTAGCCTCATCTTGTTTAAATTCTTGTAATTTCCAAAGAAGTTTTTCTTGATTCATCCTTTATACACCTCCATAATAATATAAATAATAAAACAAAGGACAGGAATATACTCCCATCCTACATATAGTTAAAAGGATCACTATTTATTTGAGATGTAACAACAGTAACATCTTTTTTGCCTAATTCACTTTTTAAATACTCAGCTAATACAGCAATAATAGGCTGTTCCGTAAAATAGTGCCCACCATCCACTAAAGCTAACCCCTGTTCCAAAGCTTTTTGAGCCTCATGATACTTTATATCTGCTGTCAAAAGAACATCTGCTCCCATAAATACCGCTTTAGGAATATAACTTGCTCCACTGCCACCACAAACAGCAACTTTTTTTATTTTCTTTTCCAACTTACCACAACATTTTACAATGGAAATATTTAACTTTTCTTTAACAAGTTCAACAAATTCTTTTAAAACAAGAGGTTCAGATAGTATGCCTATACGCCCAATTCCTAACTTTTTTCCATCATTAACAAGAGGAAATACATCATAAGCTACCTCTTCATATGGATGAGCTTTTATCATCGCTCTAATAACCTTGGCAAGTTTTTCTTCAGAAACAATTGTTTCCAACTTAGTTTCCTCAACTCTTTCTAATTCCCCTTTATTACCTACGAATGGATTGGTATTTTCAAGGGGAACAAAAGTCCCCATACCTTTTGTTTTAAATGTACAATCAGAATAATTTCCTATACATCCAGCACCAACCTTACAAATTTCTTTACTTACCACTTCTACAAAATCATTAGGAACATATACAGCTAATTTATAAAGTTTTTCCTGCCAACTCTCTGAAAGTGGCAGGATTTTTTGCAACCCAAGTTTAGCTACCAAAGCATCATTTACTCCACCCTCTGCGGCATCTAGATTGGTATGTGCTGTATAAAGTGCCATTCCATATCTTATTACATTACAAAGAAGTTTTCCTCCCGGTAAATCATCTCTTAAGTTCTTAACAGGCTTAAAGAACGGTGTGTGATGAACCACTAACATATCAGCTCCTGCATCCCTTGCTTCTTCCAAAATCTCGCCATTCAAATCTAAAGTAAGGAATATACAAGAAACAGATTTTGATGGATTCCCAATCTGTAACCCTATATTATCCCATTCCTCTGCTATTTTTTTAGGTGCATATTTTTCAATTAGGGTTACTACAGTCTGGCAACTTACAGCCATTCCTTCAACTCCCTTAATTTATTATACTTAATCATAAAATCTTGACTACGATACTTCGCCTCTTTGCTCTTTGATTTCGCCAATTGATCAATTATTTCCTGCAAACCTAGCATATCTTTTTCAACTAACCTCTTTAAAAGAGGGTGTCTTTTTTTTATTAATAAAGCTCCATATATAGCTTCTAGTTCTTTTAGAAAATGTTCCCCTTTTTGTACACTATTTCTCGGTTTTCCTACAATAATTTGATAATATTTATTATCCTCATAAACTAATTCCTCTTCAGATATAAACCAGCCATTATTATTAATCCAATAACGTACAACATCTGCTCCTGACATAGGTTGCAGAATAACTTTATTTAAAGATTTCACAATCTGGATTGATTCTTCAAATATTTCTTGAATTGTATTACCACCCATTCCAGCAATAATAGCAGTTTGTACTTCACCAGGTTTTATTACAGTCAGCCCACTACCTAACCTTAATTCTATCTTTTCCTTAGAGCTACATTCATTCACCGTATGACAAGCTCTTTCATACGGTCCTTTTTTAATATCAGAAGCAATTACAAAAGGAGATATATTTTCCATCACCAAATAACAAGGTAACAATGCATGATCTGTTCCTATATCAACCACTTTTTCCCCTGATTCAACCATCCTCGCTAAGGCTACAAGTCTTCGGGATATTTTCAACAATCTACATCTCCCTTTTACAAGATTAATTTACAATTAGTGAAAAGCAATAAAGTGAAACTTCTTTTCAGTGGGGGTTTTCTTCATCCCTCACTGAAAGTTAGTTGAACCATTCCAGGAGCTTAGCGTCGCTTATCTCCCACTTAAAGAAGTGGAAGTCTTAGCGACGGTTAGCTATTCGGATAATTTAATAAGAAAGAGCCTTTTCTTTACGTTACATTCATAAAGAAAAGGCTCCTAATTCCCTTGGTGGGCGATGACAGGATCGAACTGCCGACATCCTGCTTGTAAGGCAGGCGCTCTCCCAGCTGAGCTAATCGCCCGAATTCATGGTGGGCCCACCTGGGATCGAACCAGGGACCAACCGGTTATGGGCCGGTTGCTCTACCGCTGAGCTATAGGCCCAAGCAATCTTCTCAACAAGACAATGATTATTTTACAACAATTTGGCATTCAAGTCAAGAGATAATTTTAATTATTATTCAAGATAATCCTTCAATTTACGACTACGACTTGGATGTCTTAACTTACGAAGAGCTTTAGCTTCAATTTGCCTAATTCTTTCCCTAGTAACACCAAACTGTTGCCCTACTTCTTCAAGCGTACGTGCCCGTCCATCATCAAGTCCAAAGCGAAGTCGAAGTACTTTTTCTTCTCTAGGTGTGAGTGTTTCCAAAACTTCTTCCAGCTGTTCCTTTAAAAGTATAAATGAAGCCGCTTCAGCAGGTGCAGGTGCGTCTTCATCCTCAATAAAATCACCTAAATGGCTATCTTCTTCTTCCCCAATTGGTGTCTCTAATGATACCGGTTCTTGAGCAATTTTTAAAACTTCCCTTACCCTCTCAACTGATATTTCCATTTCTATTGCAATTTCTTCGGGAACAGGATCTCTTCCTAACTCCTGAAGTAACTGACGTGACACCCTAATAAGCTTGTTGATTGTTTCCACCATATGAACGGGTATACGAATTGTTCGTGCCTGATCTGCAATAGCTCTTGTAATCGCTTGTCTAATCCACCATGTAGCGTATGTACTAAATTTATATCCTTTACGATAATCAAATTTTTCCACAGCCTTAATCAAGCCAAGATTTCCTTCTTGAATAAGATCAAGAAAAAGCATACCTCTACCCACATAACGTTTGGCAATGCTGACCACAAGTCTCAAATTTGCTTCAGCTAAACGTCTTTTCGCTTCTTCATCGCCTTCTTCCATCCTCATGGCTAATTTAACTTCTTCAGCGCCTGTAAGAAGTGATACCCGTCCAATCTCTTTTAAATACATACGCACAGGGTCATCTATCCCCACACCTTCAGGCACAGATAAATCCACTTCTACTTCGGAATCCTCATCCTCCTTTTTATCACTAGCTTTATGCTCACTAGATTTATCTTTTTCTTCTCCTTCTAGTGCCTCTATTTCGGCATTATCAGGAACAACATCAATACCCACCGAACCAAGAACCTCATATATTTCATCCATACTTTCAGGATTAAGTTCCACATTTTTCAGAACTCTCAAAATTTCAGTGCGTGTAAGAGTTCCCTGGTCTTTCCCCTTTTCGATCAGTTCTTTGATCCATTCTTCTTTCAGTTGTTCTATGCTTTTTTCAGCTTTCAAGAATATTCCCTCCCTTTCCCAGGGTTGACACCAATCTATGTCTGTCTCTTATCAGTTCTTGAATTTCAGTCATAACCTCCAAGGACTTGGTGACATCACCGATTTTCTCATATTGTATCATCAGAGCTTTTAACTCTGTTATTTTCTCTTTAACCAATTCAATTTCAAGTGTAGTTATACAATCCTCATATGCCTTTTCCCAATCATGTGATAAATCATTTTCCACAAAAATTTCTGCTAACATATCCCTCGTCTCAACATCTTCAAGATGTGAAATTAAATCTTCAGCCTTTATATTATGACCAGCCTTACATAATAAATAATTCTTTTGGTAAATTTCTTTATATAATTTATTACTGAAAAGTATTTTCCCCCCATGCTTCTCTACTTCATCCATTATTTCTGGTATATCCAATAATAGACGTATTAATACCCTCTGAGCTTTATCTACCGCAGTATTTTTTCTACCCCTATTAATTTCAACTGTCTTTCTTTCCTCATTTCTATTTCCTACCATCTCATTACGAAACTTTCTAATCTCAGCATGGATTGCACTCTCTGGAAAAGCTAATTGCTCAGACATTAGCTGAATATATCCTTGCCTTTCAACAGGACTTTGGACTTTACTCATATCCCCCATTATCTTTTGAATTATTTGTACCTTACCTTGAACACTGTCTTTATTGTACTTTTGCATTAAGTTTTTTAACTTATATTCAAAAAGAGAACTAGCTTTATAAATAATTTCATTGAAATTGTCTTTACCTTTTATTCTTAATACTTCATCTGGATCCTTAGCCCCAGGTATTGACATGACCGATACTCTAATCCCAAGCTGTTGTAATACATCCAATCCTCTTGTAGTAGCTTCCTGACCAGCAATATCTGCGTCAAAGCAAATTACTGCGTTATAGGTATATTTCATTAATAACTTACCTTGCTCTTTTGTTAAAGCAGTACCTAATGTTCCTACAGCCTGATTTATTCCATACTGATGTGCAGCAATAACATCCATATAACCTTCCATAAGTACAACCTGTTCTTTACTCCTGATTGTACTTTTCGCCAAATTCATACCATAAAGATGTCTGCCTTTATTAAATAGTGGCGTTTCCGGAGAATTTAAATATTTGGGTTGAGAATCATCCAAAACTCTACCACCAAATCCTACAATCTTGCTTTTCTCATTCAGAATAGGAAACATTACCCTATTACGGAATCTATCGTAAAGATTTCCTTTCTGTCCTTTATTTGCTAACCCCAATTTTATTAATTCTTCCTCAGTGACACCCTTTTCTAACATATAACAGCTAAGTGCATCCCATGAATTAAATGAATATCCTAAAATGAATTTTGCCATTATTTCTTCATTTAAGCCACGCTGTTTTAAATACTGAAACGCATCCAGTCCATTATCTTCATAAATATTTCTCTGAAAAAAGCTTGCTGCTAATTCATTAATACTATAGTATTTCTCTAATAATAAATCTTTCCTAGCCTTTTCCGGGGAAATATCTTCCTGAGGTATAGCAATCCCACAATGTCTAGCTACATGATTTACAGCGTCTGGAAAAGAAATCCCTTCCTTTTCCATCAAAAAACTATAAACATTTCCTCCTTTTCCGCAACCAAAGCAATGAAATATTTGTTTATTAGGAGAAACAACAAAAGAAGGCGTCTTTTCGGAATGGAAAGGACACAAACCCGAATAATTTTGCCCTTGCTTTTTTAGTGGTACATATTCTTTAATAATTTCAATTATATCTACCCGGCTACGCAGGTTATCAATAAAATCTTGTGGAATCTGTCCGGGCATAATATTCAACACCTTATATCTATATAATATTTACTTCCTCCATAAAACATATAAATCATTTTTTTCTTGTTCATTCCCCAAAATGTACACGTACTTGTATTTATTCGCTATTTTTTTTACAATTCCTCTTTTTTTCTATACATCATATAATGTTTCATGTTATCTTGATATCTTTATATATGACCTGGGTAACACCAGTTCCTTAAATATAGCAGTGCAATAATTGTCCGTCATTCCTGAAATGTAATCTGCTACCCCTCTCTTAATACCCTCTCCTTGAGCAATTTTAAGATAGAACTCTGGAAGCTCTTCATAATTACGTTCAAAATGATTAAAAAGATAATTCACTACATGGATTGCTCGCTCTCTTTCTAATTGGCAAAGAGAACCTCTATAAACGTTATTAAACATGTACTGTCTTAAACCTTTTAATGCTTCATTAATAGACGGACTAAGACTAATTTTATAATTACCACCATCAAAATTTTTTCTGCTATTTTGAACTAAATTCATAACCAGAGTAGAAATCCTTTCGCTATGCCCATAACCAAGTATATCCAAATACTCCTTAGGTATATCTTCAATCTTTAGAGCTTCCGCTCTTACACTATCATCAATATCATGCTGAATATAGGCAATCTTATCAGATACCCTGACGATTTGTCCTTCTAAAGTATTATATTCACTATCTTCCCTATCCAAGCCACTATGATACAAAATCCCCTGTAGTGTCTCGTGAGTGAGATTAAGACCAGCTCCACGTTTACTTTGTTCAATTTTTGTTAATACCCTTACGCTATTCTCACTATGTCGAAATCCCCCAGGAACAAGCTTATTCAAAACCTCTTCTCCTGTATGTGAAAATGGTGTGTGTCCTACATCATGTCCCAGTGCAATAGCTTCAATTAAATCTGTATTTAAATTAAGAGCTTTTCCCACCGTACGTGAAATTTGACTTACTTCTAACGTGTGCGTCAATCGTGTTCTATAATGATCATTATCAGGAGCAATGTACACCTGTGTCTTGTGTTTTAAACGGCGAAAAGATTTAGAATGAATTATTCTATCCCTATCACGCATAAAACACGTTCTTATAAAATCGGGGGTTTCAGGAACAGCCCTACCTTTAGTTAATGATGCTTTTGTCGCATAAGAAGATAATTCTCTTTCTTCCCGTTTTTCTAACTCTTCTCTAATATTCATATCATATTCACCTACAAATTACATAATTACAATCGTAAATCTTTTGTAGCTTGACTTACTTCATACACACGCTTAGCCATAATCATTATTCGTTCCTGTGCATTTTTATCTTCCACAGCAGGACGTTGTGCAGCTACACCATAATGACCACAATCATACTCCTTCTGCCCTCCACCCACAATGGTCATTCCTTGCACTAACATCATATCCTGAATAGTTTTAAGAGTACCTTCCTGCCCTCCAAATCGGGATGCTCCAACTGTTACTACACCACCCACTGTATTAAGAAGCTTTTTCTCTCCTCTTAAGCAACGAGTTTTATCCCAAAATGCTTTTAATTGACCAGTCACAGAACCAAAATAAACTGGAGAACCTATAAGTAGCCCATCAGCTTTTCTTAACATATTTAAAGCATCTTCCAAAAGTGTCCCTTTAGCACAAATCCCCTGGCATGGACTAGAACATACTGTACAAAAAGGAACCGGCATACTTTTCAGGACCTCAGATGTATGAATAATATCTGTTTTTCCACCCATTAAGCGTACCTGTTCAAGTCCCTTATTCAATAGAAATGACGTATTGCCTTCTTTTTTTGAACTACCATTAATTGCTACAATATACATATTATGTCGACCTATTAAGGGTCTTCACCACCTTTTGAAATATTAATTACTACTATGATTTATAAATGAATACTACCTTTTAATACTCCTAAAATATTAAAAGTCCTTCTTTTTAATATTTTATTTAACAAATAAAAGCTCACTCAAAAAGTGAACTTTTTAAAAACCCCGACTCAAAAACCAGGTAGTGGTAGCGTTTAATTATTTCACTACCACTACCTCATTTGCTCGGTTTAAAATCTATTCTTTTTTAACCATTTTGTATTTTAGCTTGTGCAGCAGCCAGTCTCGCAATAGGAATCCTATAAGGTGAACAACTTACAAAATCCAAACCAATCATTTGACAAAACTCTATGGAATTAGGCTCTCCTCCATGTTCACCACAAATACCTATCTGTAATCCTGCTCTTTTCTCTCGTCCGCTCTTAACTGCCATTTCCATGAGTTTACCAACCCCAACTCTATCCAAAACAACAAAAGGACTTTGTGTAAAAATCTTCTTTTCCAAATAAGGTATCATAAATTTTCCTTCTGCATCATCACGGCTAAATCCTAACGTTGTCTGAGTAAGATCATTCGTTCCAAAGGCAAAAAAATCAGCAACTTCAGCAATCTCTTCAGCTATTAAACAAGCACGTGGCAACTCAATCATCGTTCCAACGGAATATGTGAATTTAATATCAGCTTCATTCATAACTGCTTCTGCCACTTTTTCCACTTCTTTACGCAACAAGCAAAACTCATTCTTATCAATAACAAGAGGAATCTCTACTTCAGGAATAACCACATATCCTTCTTTTATCAAACGAACTACGGCTTGGAAAATAGCTCTAGCCTGCATATTATATATCTCTGGAAATGTAATTCCCAAGCGACAACCTCTATGTCCCAACATTGGATTAAACTCATGTAGGGTTCTGGCTTTACTCAAAATATTTTCTTTTTCCTTAATTTCATCTTGACTGGAACCACTCATCTTCATCTTTTCAATTTCTATAGAAAGTTCCTCCGTATCCGGAAGAAATTCATGAAGGGGCGGATCAAGTAATCTAACAGTAACAGGTAAACCATTCATTATTTTAAAGATATCATAAAAGTCACCTTCTTGTATGGGAAGAAGCTTCGCCAAAGCTTTTTCCCTTTTCTCCAAGGTATCAGCCATTATCATTTCTTGAACAATCGAAATACGATCAGAAGCCATAAACATGTGCTCAGTTCGACATAATCCAATCCCTTCAGTTCCAAATTCTCGTGCCTTTGCCGCATCAGTAGGATTATCTGCATTAGCCCAAACTTCTAGCTTTTTCACTTCATTAGCCCAAGAAAGTAATTTCTTAAATTCACCACTTATTTCTGGATCAATTAATTTCACTTCACCTAGCATCACATTTCCAGTACCTCCGTCAAGTGAAATTATATCGCCTTCTTTTATAACAATATCTTTTACTCTAATTACCCCATTGCTAAAATCTATCTTCAGACTTTCACAACCACAAATACAACATTTTCCCATTCCACGAGCTACAACAGCAGCGTGACTTGTCATACCACCCCTACTTGTAAGAACACCTTGAGCTGCAACAATACCATGGATATCATCAGGTGTTGTTTCTGTATTTACTAGAAGTACCTTTTTCCCTTCTTTAGCCATAGCTTCAGCTTTATCTGCACTCAAGACAACCATCCCTGAAGCAGCACCTGGAGAAGCTGGAAGTCCTTGTGCCACAACATCTACTTTAACACTTGTATCTATCCTCTTATGCAATAACTGATTAAGAGAATTAGGCTCTACACGCATCAATGCCTCTTCTTTTGTAATCAGACCTTCCTCGCACATATCCACAGCAATTTTTACTGCAGCAAATGCTGTTCTCTTACCGGTTCTCGTCTGTAACATATTAAGTTTGCCCTGCTCTATGGTGAACTCTATGTCTTGAACATCACGATAATGATTTTCTAGAATATCACAAATCTTAATAAACTGACTATATATCTTAGGAGCATCATTTTGAAGATTAGAAATAGGCTGGGGAGTACGTATGCCCGCAACTACATCCTCACCCTGCGCATTCATCAAATACTCTCCATAAATTTTTCTTTCACCTGTAGATGGATTACGAGTAAAAGCAACACCTGTACCAGAATCATCCCCCGTATTTCCATAAACCATCGTTTGCACATTAACTGCCGTTCCTAATTCATCGGGTATATGATTTAGTTTCCTATAAATTCCCGCTCTCGTATTGTACCAAGAATCAAAAACAGCTTTTACAGCAAGAATTAGCTGTTCCCTCGGCTCAGAAGGAAAATCACGTCCTGTTTTTCTCTTCACAATCGCCTTATATTCTTTTATTATTCTTTCTAAAGCTTCCGCTGTAAGATCTTTATCAATTTTTACACCTGTTTCTTCCTTTTCTTCTTCCAATACATTTTCAAAAAGATCACGTTCAACTCCCATAACTACATCAGAAAACATTTGTATAAAACGTCTATAACAATCCAAGGCAAAACGCTTGTTATCGGTAACCCGAGCAAGTCCTTCTACTGTTTTTTCATTAAGCCCAAGATTAAGAACAGTATCCATCATTCCTGGCATAGAAACAGGTGCCCCAGAACGAACAGAAACAAGAAGAGGATTGTCAATATCACCAAATTTCTTTCCTGTTTCCTTTTCAACCTCTCTTAGCTTTGACCACATTTCCTCTTCCATTCCTTCAGGAAACTTTTTACCCACTTTAAAAAATTCTTTACAAGCTTCAGTGGTAATTGTTATTCCAGGTGGAACAGGTAATCCTACATTTCTCATTTCAGCTAGATTAGCACCCTTTCCCCCTAGCAAGAGCTTCATATCCGCTCTTCCCTCATTAAACAAATACACATACCTAACTTTTTTCACTTCGCTCACCCCTATAATATATTTGTAGTACTTTACTTGCTGTTTCTTCAACTGCTCTATTGGAGACATTAATAACTGAGCAACCAACACGTCTCATTATTTTTTCAGCATACTCAATCTCTTTAAAAATACGTTCCATGTTAGCATAATCTGCATCTGAAGCCAACCCTAAAGATATTAGTCTTTCCTGCCTTATTGGTGTTAACACTTCGGGGTTTACCGTAAGACCAACTATTTTATGTCTAGGTAAATTAAATATTTCCTCTGGGGGTGCTACTTCCGGAATAAGCGGTATATTCGCAGCCTTCACCCTTTTGTGAGCTAAATACATACAAAGGGGAGTCTTCGATGTCCGTGATACACCAATAAGTACAATATCTGCATGCAAAATTCCTTGTGAATTTTTACCGTCATCGTATTTTACGGCAAAATCAATTGCTTCCATTTTATTATAATATTCTTCATCTAATTTATATAAAAGTCCAGGTTCCATGCGTGGTGACTTCCCACAAGTCTCAGCCAATGCTTGAAGCATAGGTCCCATAATATCTACTGTATAAATGTTTTTTTTCTTAGCCTTAGTAATTAAATACTCTCTTAATTCATTAACAACCAGAGTATACGCTATTATACCTCCTTCAAGCTCCACCTCATCAAGTATTTTGTCAATCTGCTCCTCGTGACTAATATATGGATATCTAGTGATATTGATATATCCGGAATTAAATTGACTAGCAGCTGCCTTTGCCACGAATTCAGCAGTTTCTCCTAAGGAATCTGATAAAATATAAACACTTGGAGTACTAATTTTATTTCCCTCCCTCACATTCTAACTTTTTCAAGTCCCAATTCAACAAAAACCCTATTAATAGTTGTTTTTGTTATCCTTCCTACTACTTCTAACCCCTCTTGTCCATTGTAAAGAATAGGCCTAACTACCGGAAGGGAATCAATTTCATGATCGACTAATTTTTTTGCTGCATTCCATAACGTGTCCTCTGCAGTAATAGTTATAACATTAGGCATCCGTGTCATAACCACAGTAATAGGAATTTTATGAATATCTGCCTGTCCCAATACTACCTTTAAGAGATCTTTACGAGATACAACACCCTCTAAAATTCCTCCTTCACTTACAATATATATTGATCCTACATCATTTAAAAATAAATTAACAATAGCATCATAAACCGTAACATTTTCATTCACAACAGCTGGAACCGCTTTCCAATCATTAATATGAAACTTTCTTATTATATCAGCAACTTGAGAAGGAATTTTTTTACCTGTATAATAATAACCTACTCTTGGTCTTGCTTCCAAATAACCTACTTTTGTTAGAAAAGCAAAATCTGTACGTAAAGTAGCTCGAACAACCCCTAATTTTTCGGCTATATCTTCACCAATAATAGGTCCTCGTTCTTGAACAATTTTTAATATTTGTTCTTGACGTTCTGTTAATTTAATAATAACCACCCTCTGTACTTTGAATACATTAAATATATTAATGCTACACTATATGCACTTATTATACCTATTAATGTTATACTAATGTTATTGTAATACATTTCGGGAATTTTTTAAAGTAAAATTTAAACAATTTATCCGAATAGCTAACCGTCGCTAAGACTTTCACTTTAAAATGGGAAAGGGGACACACCTGTTGAATTATTAGTAAAGTCAAGGGACAGGAATGTCCCCAATTGCTGGGAGATAAGCGACGCTAAGCTCCTAGAATGGTTCAACTAATTGTTTTTTAGGATTTATTTCACAGACATAACAATAACAAGCCTAGCTTGAGCTAAGCTCGTTATTGTATGTTCTTATTATAATATATCTCTTAACTATTTAACAATGATTTTACTTAAATCTCCTACACTCTGAGTCAAAGTTACTATTTTAGACAAAATTCCGAGACGATTTAACTTAACCTTTTCATCATCAACCATAATCATTACTTTGTCAAAGAAATTGTTAATAGGTACTGCCAAATGTGATAATTCCTTTATTACTTTTTCAAAATCACGTTTTTCTTCCAGTGGTTTGATTTTTTCTGATATAGATAAAATGGCGTCATACAGTTCTCTCTCTGAATTATCTTCAAAGTAAACGGGATCAATTCCCACTACTTTTTTCTTTTTCGTTAAATTAAATGCTCTGGTAAAAGAAGATAATATTCCTTGGAATTCCTCATCATCCTTTATTTTTCCTAAATCCCTTGCTCTTGCCAAAGTATCAAGAAATGATTCATATTTCACACCTAACACGGCATCTATTACATCAAATTTACATCCCTCATCACTAAGAATGTTTTTTACTCGTGCTTGGAAAAACTCCATAATCTTAGCTTTAGTTTCATCACCTAATTGTTCATCTGGCACAATCCCTTGATATTTTTCTAATGCCACATTAATCAATTCATCAAGACCTATTTCTAATTTATGACCTTTAATAATCAAACAAACACCCATGGCCTGACGACGAAGAGCATAAGGATCCTGCGATCCTGTTGGTTCAATACCAATAGCAAAACAACCTGCCAAGGTATCTATCTTATCTGCAATACTAACCAATGCCCCTTCTAGGCTAGTTGGGATTACATCCCCCGCAAAACGAGGTTCATAGTGTTCCAAAATAGCTTGAGCCACCTCTTCTTTTTCCCCAGAAAGAAGTGCATAATAACGTCCCATAATCCCCTGTAGCTCAGTAAATTCACAAACCATATTAGTAACCAAATCTGCTTTAGCCAATTGAGCAGCCCGACAAGCACACGTCTTAACTTCTTCTCCTAAGCCTAATTTATCACTTAAATTACTAACTATCCCCTTTACCCTTTCTGTTTTTTGAAATACAGTACCAAGGCTTTCTTGAAATACAACCTTTTTTAATCCTGATAGATATTGCTCAAGCTTCACTTTTTGATCTTCTTCCCAAAAAAAGCGTGCATCCGCTAAACGTGCTTTAAGAACTTTTTCATTTCCTGCCCTCACTATTTCCAAATGCTCTGCATTACCATTCCTTACAGTTATAAAGCGATTAAGAAGCACTCCATTTTTATCCCGTACAGGGAAATAACGTTGATGTTCTCTCATCGGCGTAATAATAACTTCTTCAGGCATTTTAAGATAATCCTCTGAAAAACTCCCTGTTAATGCAGTAGGCCATTCCAAAAGAAAAGTAACCTCTTCCAACAATTTCTCGTTTTCTTCAACTACACCCTGAACTTTTTTTGCTTCCTCTTTAATTTGACTCCAGCACTCTTCTTTTCTTATGTTTTGGTCTACAAGAACATAATTTTCCTTTAATTGCTCTATATACGTACTTGGGCTCTTGATATCAATACTTTCCTGTCCCAAAAAACGATGTCCTCTAGTATTTCTACCTGCTAAAAGTCCTTCTAATTCAAAGCTAACAATTTTTTCATCAAATAAAGAAACCAACCAATGAATGGGTCTTGCAAAACGCATTTCTCTATTGCCCCAACGCATAGGCTTTGGAAAACTCAATCCCATAATTAATTGAGGTGCTATTTCTGAAAGAACTTGCTCCGTCAATCTTCCTTTAACTTCTTTTAAAGCAAACACATATTCTACATTCCCTACCTTCTTTACAATCAAGCTTTCCATAGTAACTCCTTGAGAACGTGCAAAGCCTTGAACTGCCTTAGTAGGCTGTCCCATTGGATCAAAAGCTACCTTTTTAGAGGGTCCTTTTACCTCTTCTTTTAAATCCTCCTCTTGTTCAGCTAAACCATTTACCAATAAGGTCAACCGTCTAGGAGTTCCTAATGTTCTTATCGATTCATATTTAATTCTATGCTCCAAGAAATTCTTCTCTGTTAAATTTTTCAACTGAACCAAAGCACCTGAAATAAATTTTGCCGGTATTTCTTCCGTACCTATTTCCAGTAAATAATCAGCCATTACTATACATCCTCCTTACAAACATCAAGTCCCATTTTAGTTCTGATATTTTGTTCCTTAATTAATGGATACCCCAATGATTCTCGCTGTTTAACATAAGCCTTGGCACAAGCCTTGGCCATATTTCTAACCCGTGAAATAAATCCAGTTCTTTCTGTGACACTTATTGCTCCTCTAGCATCAAGAAGATTAAAGGTATGAGAACACTTTAAAGTATAATCATAAGCGGGTTGAACTAAATCTTTTTCAATAACTCTATAAGCTTCTTTTTCATAAGCATCAAATAAACTAAAGAGAAGATCGGTATCGGCTACTTCAAAATTATAATGAGAATAATCAATTTCTGCTTGATGAAAAACGTCGCCATAGGTTATGCCATTAACCCATTCTATCTCAAAAACGCTTCCTTTTTCTTGAATAAACATTGCCAATCGTTCAATACCATAAGTAATTTCCGACGATACAGGACGACAATCAATCCCACCACATTGTTGAAAATATGTAAACTGGGATACTTCCATTCCATCAAGCCAAACTTCCCATCCCAAACCCCAAGCTCCTAAGGTAGGTGATTCCCAATTATCCTCCACGAAACGAATATCATGCTCAAGTGGATCTATACCTAAAATCTTAAGACTTTCTAAATATAATTCTTGGACATTATCAGGAGACGGTTTAAGAATAACCTGATATTGATAATAATGCTG
>JAQUGH010000029.1 GCA_028684195.1 Clostridia bacterium
TCTTCTTTCCCTTTTTTTATTAGTAAATGTATCTGATTGCTCATAAAGCAAAAAGCCTATATTTCATATCCACATACTTCTTTATACACTGTTATTATTTGATTTAATTTTTCATACGAGCAACACACAAGAACCGTCCCCTTGTGTCTATCTCCCCCTGTGTCTAATATCCGTTGTAAAGCAGAAAATCTGCAATGTGCATTGTCTGTATTCCTTCGTAATTTCCACCTGCAAATTTATCGGTACGAAGTACAAATTTAGGATAATTATCATGAATATCAAGTAACCGTCCATACTCTCGTTTTGCGGTTTCCTCGCTACCAATCATTTGACATACTTGAATATATATTTTGTTTTCCTGTTTTATTGCTACAAAGTCAACTTCTGCTCGCCCTAACTTGCCCACATACACATCATAACCACGACGTAACAGTTCTAAATAAACTAAATTTTCCAACATCGTAGCTACACTATCCGAAGAATATCCTAAAATGCTGTAGCGAAAAGCAGAATCGGCTAGATAAAATTTTTCTTGTGTCTTCAATATTTCCTTACCTTCCACATCAAACCTCGAACACCGATGAAGAATATAGGCACTTTCTAATTTGCATAGGTAGTTGTATACTGTTTCATTGTCAATGGTACGGTTTTCACTTTTCAAATACTTTGATATAGATGTTGCTGAAAAGGTTCTGCCAACATTATCAAAAGCAAACTTTACAATACGCTCCAACTGATCTACCTTGCGAATTTGGTTTCGCTTAACAATATCAGTAAAGATTGTGGAATTGTAAATATCCTTTACAACCGTATATACCTCGTCCTGTGTATATTCCCGTAAATGCACCACAGGAAATCCGCCCAATTTAAGGTACCGAACAAACTCTGCGTATAGTTCACCTATCGCTGAATATTCCTTTCTGAATGAAAGATATTCTCTAAAAGACAATGGGAAAATACGGAAGGAAACATACCTACCTGTAAGATAAGTGGAAATTTCTGAAGACATCATTCGTGAGTTTGAACCTGTCACATAAACATCCACATCAAAGTCCGTCATAAAAGAATTAACTGCCTTTTCCCATGATTTTACTTCCTGGACTTCATCTAAGAACAAATAGGTCTTTCCTGTGGGTGCAAGATGAATCTTTATTTCTTCGTACAATTTTCTTGCTGTTTTAATATCCTCGTATTGCAAGGAATCAAAATTGTAATGCAAAATACGACTTCTGTCCACACCACGCTTTACCAGTTCCTCTATTAACATTTTCAGTATTGTGGATTTTCCGCAACGGCGGACTCCTGTGAGAATTTTTACAAATGGTGTATCTGTGTATGGCAAAATGTTTTCCACATAGATTGGTCTATAAATCATTGTCATCACTCCCTTTACATATATTATACCGCAATATATGTAAAGTTAACACTGTTTTTATGGTTATAATCGCAAAACTAGTTACCTGTATATGTTAATCTAAAAGTGGTTCTTTCCATGTTCAGCTTTAGCTGGACATGTTTACTTAACGGAAAATTTCTATTATTTTGTTTTTGCTGTAAAACCATTTTTTCATACTGAATAATACATAGAAAGTGTTAGCAATTAACCAACTTCAATCTACTTCCCATTTTGGATAATAATTCATTTGTGATGGTATCTGCATTTTCAGCAACTTCTGTAGCACATATCTCAGCTTGCCCATCTTTTCCAAGTAAGGTTGCAGTATCGCCTACGTTGACATTTGGTACATCTGTTATATCTAACATAAGCTGATCCATACAAATTCGTCCGATAATCGGAACACGACAGCCTTTTACAAGAACACTACCGTTACCGCAAGATAGATTTCTTGGTAATCCATCGGCGTAACCAATCGGCAATATCGCTATTCGGCTATCTCTGTTTGCAACAAACTGTCTGTCATAGCCAACACTTTCGCCTTTGGCAACATTTCTAATAAGAATGACCTGTGATTTCAAAGATAGCACAGGTCGCAAATCAAGTTGTAGCTTTGTTATATCATCTTTAGAACTTAATACACCGTATAATGCAATCCCCATTCTTGCATAATCACATTCAAGCTCCGTATAATTCAGCAGACCGTAGCTACTTTGAATGTGTATTTTAGGTACTGCTATTCCTTGTCTCGCAACGACATCAAGCAGGTTATAAAAATCCGTGACCTGTGTATGAGTGAATTCCACACTGTCCGTATCAAGACTTTCAGCAACACACAGATGTGTATAAATGCCGCAGATTTGCAGATTTTTTGTCGTAAATACATTTACAACTGTCTCCGGAGAATTTACATCAAAACCAAGACGGTGCATTCCTGTATCAATCTTGATATGTACTTTAATTTTATAGCCCTGTTTGTTCAAAAGAAGTGCATAGTGATAATCAATCAAAGTCTGTGTTAAATCATATTTATTCAGTTCCTTTGCTCTCATTGGGCTTGTATACCCCATAATCAAGATTTCACCTTGAATACCGCATTGACGCAATTCAATACCTTCGTCAATGGTTGCAACCGCAATTGCCGTTACGCCTATCTGATTTAAACACTTTGCTACTGCCACAGCACCGTGACCGTAGCCCTCCGCTTTTACAACCGCCATCAGTTCACAATTTGCAGGCATAGCTGCTTGCAAAATAATTGCATTATGCCTAAGATTATCCAAATTCACCTCAATCCAAGAGCGGTCGACATCAGATACACAAGCCTGTTTTGTGTTTATTTTTATTCGCTTTTTCAATGCCAAGATAATAAATGAAGCTGAAGCAGAAGCTACACTTACCACAAGATAATGAACAAGGCTGTTATTAATCAGCAATGCTTGTAGTCCCAATATTTTGGCAACCATACGAACTACAATTATCATCATAGGATGGATAATGTAAATAATTAGTGTCCATGTCCTCATTCCTGAAACTGTGCGTCCTCTCCAATAGGTAAGGGCGGTAAATAGAAAGAACATGCACGGGATAAGCATAATATACATACTATCATGGCGCTGAACATTGAGGTTGTGTAGAAATAAACCCTCACCGAACATAAGAAAAAGTGTAACTACTAAACCAATCAAACTATTTCGAGGTGAAGTGTGGAATTTCTTGCTGGCAATTATACCTCCAAGCACGAAAAATACAGGCGCAAAAAACACTCCATTTCGGGTATAATCCGAAACCTCAAATAAATTGCTGTATAAGTTCTTCACAAATGGGATTTGTTCAGAAAATCCAAAGTAGCTGTCACCAAGCATTCCAATTATATATAGAAATGCGGTAGTGCCAAATGCCCATTTTAAGCTAATTTTCTTTACAAGAAGCCACGTAATAGTTGAACCTATAACAGCCGCAGGCATATACCATAAATGATATAGTGTTCCATCAAAAACAATATCTTTAATGATGTTTGGAAGCAAGTTATCCATAGCAAAATATCCGTTATAAATATTTACTGGAATATAGAGTGCGATAGCAATACCATATATGATAGCAGTTCGTTTGATAAAAGTTTTTAACTTATCAGGGTTATAATTATATTCAGAAATCAAGAAAAATCCCGATGTCATAAAGAAAAACGGAACAGCTGTACGAGCGATAATACGTGTAAGAATGAAATCGGCAGTATAGCTATAAGTTGTAAGTGGTGATGTATGAATTGCTATAATTAAAAATGCAGCAATTATTCTAAAATAATCTATTCCTGTATATGCTTCTTTTTTATTCATTCCTCCTGCCTCCATAGGGTTATGATAATTCCATCGACATTATTACCCGAAACTTGATAAATGCAATGATCAGGCATATTTAGTGTTATTTGCTTGTAGGAGAGGACTGGGGCGTGGAATATTTCTATTGTCCCTTTTTCTCGGATTATTTTCAAATGCTCACCGTCATAGGGGTATTGTTTAATATCTTCAATGTATTCTTCAAGAGAAAGTCCTTTTTCCATCATAATTTCCGAATGAGGATAACCTACAAAACGGAAATGCCACGGTTCGTGAGCAATACCTGTAATAATTTCTTTTCCCCTTTGATAGCGTTCAATAAAACCATATGTGGGTGCTATTTTTCGGAATTTATCGCAAATTCCATCATAAGGAAAATCTGGACGGATAAAATCAATAACATCCTTTTTTAAGCCCAAATCAATAGCGTAGCCTGTTTGATGCTCGCTGCACTGCGGAAATGCAACATACTTTTTGGTAAATTCAGTTCCATTTTCTTTGAGAGAGTCTCTGTATATTTGTTCCTGTTCTTCTTTTGAACGGTAGCCGCTTACAGGCACTATTTTATCTGTGCAATTGATATCATCCAAAATATTGGACAGGACAGTTGCAGCACCTCTTTCCATAAGAATGTTAAAGTGATTTTCATCCACCGAAATAAGATCTATATTTTTCTCAGACACAAGCGGATGCTTTGCATTTACAAGAACTAAATTCCCCGTATAAACATCATTTCTATTTAGCATTAGGGTTGTCATTTTGCTTCACTCAGCCCAATCAGCCTGTCCAAAACCTCTTCAAAGGAAAGTCCGATACCTTTCATCATATTTGGATAACGGCTGTGAGAGGTAAAACCGGGAATTGTATTTACCTCGTTAAAAACAATATCATTACTCGGCGTTAAGAACATATCCACTCTTGAAAAGCCGGAACATCCAAGTGCTTTATAGATAACTTTGGCTGTTTCTTGTATCTTTTTTTCCGTAACTTCATCTATTCTTGCAGGCATATGGATTTTGGAACTTTTTAGAGTGTATTTTTCGGTGTAATCAAAGAATCCGTCTGTCAGCTCAATCTCATCAATTCTGCCCACCAGTAAATCGCTGTTCCCCAAAATAGCACAGCCAACCTCAAAGCCATCAATATTTTCTTCAATAATAACTTCATTGTCGTGTTCAAAGGCTATCTGAACGGCTGAAAACAAATCCTTGCAGCTTTTAATTTTGCTGATACCAAAAGATGAGCCGGCACGAACAGGCTTTACAAATAACGGGTATTTCAAATCCTGTGTTAAGGTGAAAAGGGATTTGTCCTTTATACCAAGGCGAATAACTACTGACTGTGGCACCGAAATACCTGCGCTGTGAACAAGAACATGTGCCCTATCTTTATCCATACAAAGAGCTGAACAAAGAGTGTCGCAACCAACAAGTGGTATTCCTGCCAATTCAAACAAGCCCTGTACCGTGCCGTCCTCACCATTCTTTCCGTGTAAAACAGGGAAAGCGGCATTCAGCTTTGTACTTTTGTTACCATTTGAATTCAGCTCAATAATTCCGTGGATGCTACGATTGGGCGAAACAATAACCGGCGTTAGCTTTGCCTTATCTTCGAGCCAAGTATTATTTTGAATCTTCTCATAAATACCGTAAAATCTAAACCATTCACCACTTTTACTTATACCGATGGGTATGATATCGTATTTTTCTGTATTCAAATTTGACAGAACAGCGTAAGCCGATTGCAAAGATACGGCATATTCCGTGGAGTGTCCTCCGAATACAACTGCTATTTTTTTCTTATTCATTTTCTTATTCATTTTCTTATTCATTTTCTTATTCTCCTTTTTAATACTTTCTTTATTTACGAGCATCTAAATACTCTTCAAGACAAATGCCCTGTTCATATATTTTTTTTGCCGCTTCTTTACCAACATATCTGTAATGCCAAGGTTCGTAATTTACACCTGTTATTTGTGCTTTATCAGCAGGGTATCTCATAATAAAGCCATATTTGTAACCGTTCGTATTTAGCCAAACATAAACCTCTTCATTTGTGCACTTGTCCTTTTCGGCATTGATGTCAATTGCAAGGCCAAGTTGATGTTCACTTGTTCCGGGAACAGCTACCCAAGTTTTTGCCAATTCATTCGCTTCTTTTTTTGAATATCCCTCTGCAATATAAGCATTGATTTTATTGGTAAACAATTTCTGCTGCTTTTCTGTTGTTCGATATGCCGAATAAATCAATGGATATGATCCGTCATTTCTCGCTGCATCAAACATTTCTTGCAAATCGGGATAAATTCTTTCGTCTACTTGAAAATCGTTTTTTAGCGTTTTAAGAGTGACTGTATAATTCTTAGGAATATAGCTCCAACCATTAACAAGGATTAATTTCCAATCATTATTTTCTACATTTGATGAATTGTTATATGATGCGTTGTTGTTTGATGAGTAAGAGCTATTTGTTTCTGCTTTATTATCATGATAAATTTGATTATGTGGAATATCGCCACAATTATTGATCATTGATATTGCACTTATGATACACAACAAAATAATTGTTGTGAAAGCAATAGTTGTTACTCTATTTCTTTTTCTTTTACGCACGTTTTTCATTGACATAACCTCTCTTTTAAAATTGGAAAGAATGTAAAATAAAAAGAGCATCCTTACTTTGGCATATTAATCATACCAAAATCAAGAATACCCTTTATCCGTTTTTACTGTATAAAAAACTATTTATTTGTGATGAAACTCTTACAATTTTCCTACAATGAGGGAATGGTCAATTCAAAATTAATGATTTCATTCTCGCTATTCGCCGTTATTTTACCTCCATGTAACTCCACTATTTCTTTTGCAATAGCAAGTCCAAGTCCTGCACCACCAGTTTTTGTAACACGTGCAGAGTCCAATCGGTAGAACTGCTCAAAAATTCGGTCAAGTTTTTCTCTCGAAATTGTATTACCATGATTTACAAAGTTAATTTTCAGTGTTTTCTCTGATTGCGTAACCGTAATGTCAATAACACTGTCATCAAAGCTATAATTCACAGCATTGCGAAGCAAATTGTCAAAAACACGTTGCATTTTATCTACATCACACTTTATCATTATATCTGGTGCAGAATTAAGGACACATTGTAAGTTCTTATCCGAAAGCATTGGCTTAAACTCATATATTAGTTGTTCGAGCATACGAGTTAAATTGACTCTGCTGAATTCAAGTGTAATATTAGAGAGATTGAAACGAGTGATTTCAAAAAACTCGTTAATTAAATCTTCAAGTCTTTCCGCTTTGTCTAATGAAATAGATAAATATTTTTCTCGTAGTTCATCGGAAATTTGAGTTTCATCTCGAAGTAAGGTGAGATAACCAATAACTGAGGTTAGTGGGGTTTTTAGGTCGTGAGCAAGGTAAACAACAAGGTCATTTTTTCGTTGTTCCGCTTCTTTTGCAACTCGCTTGCTTTCACTTACATTAAACTTAATTTGGTTCATTTGATTTTCAACTTCATTAAGTTCAAGAGGTAAATTGATTAAGCTATTTTTATCGCTGTATATATTTTCCGTAGCATTAAGCACATCTTCTAAATACCCCAATACCTTTAGCCAAGCACGTATTAATATTACAGTTATACCAATCACAATAATAATTAATACTAAATAAGGCAAATAATATCTAAGACTGTTAAAAAAAATGTAAGCAGGTTCATCTTGATCCCAAGTCCGCAAACTGCAAGTAAACCTTCCTAAAATATATATTATTGTTAATACTACCGCAAGACCTGTAATTTCAATTATTACACGGCCTAATAGTTTGGCAGTCATTTGTTGTTTGAACTTTTTCAATTTGCTGTTGTTTTTTCTATTCAACTTTATACCCAACCCCCCATACGGTTTTAATAAATTTAGGATTTTTAGCAGGCTCGTGTAATTTTTCACGCAAACGACCGATATGTGCCATAACGGTATTATTGTTGTCAAAATATTTTTCGCCCCACACTGCTTCAAACAACTCCTCTGAGGAAACAACATTACCACGATGTTCACACAAATACCAAAGGATAGAAAACTCCATAGGCGTTAGTGCTAATTCTTTGCCAAATAAAGAGCATTTGTGCGTATCTTTGTTAATAATCAACCCTTTAATATCGTATTCATTCACTGCTACTTTAAATTGTTCGTCTGTATGGTTGTATCGTACATATCGCCGCAATTGCGTTTTAACCCGTGCGACAACCTCTAATGGATTAAAAGGTTTGGTGATATAGTCATCTGCGCCAATAGTTAGTCCCATAATTTTGTCCATATCTTCAACCTTTGCAGTAACCATAATAATGGGGAAGAAATACTTCTCGCGGATTTTTTGGCAGATATGAAATCCATCAATATCCGGAAGCATAACATCTAAAATCGCCATATCTAATTTTGTGGACATGACACAATTAAGTGCATCCGCTCCGTTATAAAATTTATAAACACGGTAGCCATCATTCTTAAGATAAACCTCAATCAAATCAGCTATCTCTTTTTCATCATCAACAATTAATATACTTTCACTCATATATGAATTTCACTCTCCTTATCATGGCTTTCGAATAATGCTTCCATAATAAAATATACCCTATAGATCGGACAATAATGGGTGTTCAAGAACCTTCACCTTGTGTGACTATTTTCTACTACAAAAGCCACTCGTAATTTTGTCGACAATCAACCATAAAATCAACATAGACAGTATCTTTTTTAATTTGATATATTAACAAATACCTGTTGCATAGCAATAACTTTCGATACTTGTTAATTGGCACAGCTAGATCTGAGAGCCATGAATTTCTATCCGGAGATTTTTCTAATGATTTTGCAGATGAATTAAACTTTTCAATAAGATTTTGAGCTGCTTTCTCACTAACTTGTGCCAAAAACCAAGCATGTGATATTAACTACATACTTTCTATTTCCGTTTTCCATCAATAACCTCCCTAACGGCTTTTTGCATCATGGAAGTTACTTGATCAATAGAATAACCTTGTTTACCACTCATCCTTTCTTCTTCTACAGCCACTAAGTTTTCTCTCAACTTCAACATACTTTCACGTCGTACAAATGCTTCAATATCCATTACAACTAAATCTCCTTCACCATTTTTAGTAAGATAAACTGGCTCACCTGATTCTTTGCAAAGTGCTGAAATTTCGTTGTAATTTTTTCTTATTACTGCCGATGGTTTTATATTCATAATTAACATTCCTTTCATAGCAATATTGTACTGTTATTATATTATTATTGTATTCTAATTGTACTACCAGTATTTTTTTTTGTAAACAATAATGTCTGAATATACAACACTAATATGCCAAAAAACAAAGTTCTGCAGTCCGCATGAATGCTATACCGGCAGAGCATTTTAACGTATTTTTACTGCAAAACTCAGGATATATCAAGTTTACTTAGATTTTTAAAATTTTGTCTGGTTTTATGGATACATATATACTCTTTATGGACAGAATATAGACAAACGAAGGGAAAAACAGACAATTTCCTGTTTCCTTGTCTTAGGTCACACTTGTCTTATAGTAATAATCTTGATATAATACACTGTAAATGTGGAGGGAGTAACTTACCTAATTATTAGGCATCAAAGTCGTCAACACGGATTATATATCCCGGCTTTGTTGGCATATTTGTCTAGTGAGACTCTGCAATCTTTAAAAAAGATTGTAGAGTCTTTTCGATTTACTAACTCAATTTTGCAAATTAAGCTAAGAAAGCATCACAGAAAGGGCTGTAACTATGGATTTAATAATTTATGATTATTTAGCTGTTTTAGTCACCCCGATACTGTTTCTGGTGATTTTAGGAACTTTATTTTTCCTAAGTAAAGGCGCTGATATTTTAGTAGAAGAAGCCGTTAGTTTGTCATTACATTGGGGCATACCGAAAATGATCATCGGTGCTACAATTGTTTCACTTGGTACAACCTTACCGGAAGCTTCGGTATCTGTATTAGCTGCACTTAATGGCAATCCCGATTTAGCATTGGGGAATGCCATCGGTTCGATTATTGTCGATACTGGTTTGATAATTGGTTTAGCAGCTATGATTGGCAAGCTTCCAATAGAACAATCGGTTGTGAACAGGCAAGGGAAAATTCAAGTTTTAGCAGGAATTCTTCTTGCAGTTGTTTCTTTACCATTTTTCACTGCTTATGACTATGGAGTTATATCTCAAAATATTGGTTTTATATTTTTAGGCTTATTAGTGTTATATATTTTTATATCTATTAAGTGGGCAAAAGATACTAATCAAACGTCCGAAGATTATCATGCAGAAAAAAGCTCCGGCATCTTACTGCTTTTAAAGTTATTTGGAAGTGTAGCTCTAATTATTATCTCCTCAAAAATTTTAATTCCTTCTATAGAGATTACTGCAATAAGAATAGGAATACCTCAAAGCATAATTGCAGCGACCCTTATAGCCTTTGGAACTAGTTTGCCTGAACTCGTTACCGCAGTAACTGCAGTAAAAAAAGGGCACGGAGAACTTGCTGTTGGTAACATTGTTGGCGCAGATATTTTAAATGTTCTATTTGTAATTGGTAGCGCTGCAGCTTTTACTGGTAACGGTTTAAAAGTCCCTGTGGATTTTTATAAACTACAAATACCGGCCATGCTAATAATCCTTATTTCATTTAGAATTTTTTCGATAACCTCTAACGGAAAGTCAATTTCAAAAATAAAAGGCTTATTTCTATTTGTATTGTACGTTGTATACCTTGTCTTAAACTCCTTTCTGATATAGCATATGATGTACTCCTTAAACTCAAGATAAAACCTAGCAATGCACTCTATTGGGTGCATTGTTTTTTATGTTCCTTATTGTTCCTTTCTTTTTGAGTATTGCTTGCAAAAATACTTGTTTACAGACAGTTGTTTTTGCATAATATTTTTATTTGGTTCACTTCTCGAGATATGTGCAATAGAAAAAAGCTTTTTTTCTATTGACAAATCAGGTTTATAATCATAAACTAATTATATGGTTTATAATTATAAACTCAATTGAGAGGTGCCTAAATGGAAAACTTGAAAATTTGTGAAAGCAACTACCGCTTTATGCTGGTGGTATGGGAGAACGAACCGGTAGCGTCGGGTCGCCTTGTGACGCTGTGCGCAGAAAAGCTCGGCTGGAAAAAGCCCACCACTTATACCGTACTGCGAAAGATGCGCGAAAAGGGACTTCTGAAAAACGAGAATACCCTTGTCAGTGCTATCGTTCCAAAGGAACAGGTACAAGCTTTTGAGAGCGAATGCTTTGTTGAAAGGGCTTTCAATGGCTCACTGCCACAGTTCCTCACCTCGTTTCTCGGCGGCAAAATCATTTCGGAAAAGCAAGCCGACGAACTCAAACGCCTAATTGATGCACACAAGGAGAGATGAACATGGAAACTTTGTTTTTGAAAATATTAAACATGAGCATTACGGCAAGCTATGTCATACTTGCAGTAATTTTCATCCGTTTACTTCTGAAAAGAGCCCCGAAAAAATATTCCTATCTGTTATGGACTGTCGTGCTTTTTCGTCTTATTTGCCCTGTATCCTTTTCCTCTGTATGCAGCATTTTTCAAACGAAACCGTTTGACATGACAGCAGCACTGAGAGATAGTGGCGCATCGCTCAATTTTATCCCCGCCGATATAGGGCTTATGGAGACCCCGAAAGTAACTGTGGGTATCCCTACCATGAATTCCATCATCAGTGGAAATCTGCCCCCAGCTACTCCATACGCCAGTGTCAACCCTCTGCAAATATGGATTTTTCTCGGAACGATCCTTTGGTGTGCCGGTATCGCCGCGCTCCTTGTCTACTGTATCGTCACCTATATCCGCCTGAAACATCGTGTGCCCACCGCTGTCCGGTTGGAAGACAATGTTTTTGAATCCGACAAAATCCGATCACCTTTCATTCTTGGCTTTATCATGCCTAGGATTTATATTCCCTTCGGCTTGGGTGTAAAAGAACGAGCATACATCCTCCGGCACGAGAGATTCCATTTGAAACGAAAAGACTATCTGATAAAACCTTTAGGTTTTTGTGTGCTGACCATCCACTGGTTTAACCCACTTGTCTGGCTTGCCTTTGTTCTCATGACAAAAGACATGGAGATGAGCTGTGATGAAAAAGTACTTTCAGAAACCGACACGGATATTGTTCATGATTACAGCACATCACTTCTAGCTTTTGCAGCAAACCGACGCTTTCCGGCAGCAAGTCCACTTGCCTTTGGAGAAACTGGTATACGGGAGCGTGTGAAGAATATTCTGCGATTTAAGACGCCAAAAAAATGGGTGATCTTTCTCACTGCCATTCTCTGTGTTACTGCCGTCGTTACCTGCGCCGCAAACCCAGTAAAAGAAGCAATGACAAAGTCAAGCGACGTGCCGTACGGTAATTATGTGTTTGAAAAGCAGGTCTATATGACTCCTCTCAGCTCCTTTATGGTCTTTGATGGGTTTAAGGAATACTACACGCTTACGAAAAATCTGCTTATCCTGAGGGATGAGACCGGCATTAAGCAAAGATTTGCTGTTACCTATAAGCAAGACAAGGTGGATGAGCAAGCATTTAAGAATAGCTTTATGATTAATATAAGCGTTCCTGATATTACCAAATACAAAGACAAATATCAGTACACGTTGACTGATACTTCCGGCTCTGCTGTTTATCGTATATATTGTATGGATGATGAGATATGGCTGGCACGAATACACAAGAACTCCGCCAATACTCAAAAGAGCGAATATATTTGGAGTATTTATAAAATTACAAGTGTTGAAGAAATACCCATTAAAGCTACAATATCCGGAACACAGGACGGCGTTGAGAACTTCCTATCTCTGCAACAGGATTTTAAGTCGGGATACGACACGGACACATGCTATAACATCACCCCAGTCTATATTCGACAAAGCTCCGATTATTTGGTTTTCAAATATGACACCTCATCCGCTTCGTTCCTGCTGTACGAAGACAAAGTATACCCGCTTGGCAAATGGTTTGGCGGCTGTGGCCTGACCAGCATGGCTCTTTCCGATTTGAACAGCGACCAAAAACCGGAATTGTATTTTACCTATTCATTTGGCTCCGGGCTTCACCGTTCCAACACTGCATATTTTGACCCAGCTGCAAAAAAAGTTGTTGTTTTTGATTACACACATTTGAATAAAGATATGATGATCACTGAAAACAACGATGGAGGACTATCTCTTTATAACGCCGCCATAAACAAAATGGTCAGCTTTGCGAATTTCGAAATTGAGAAAAAAGATTTTATTTCAGATATTGTTTATGAAAATGGGCAAATCTCATTAACCCCTATAACAAACAAGTAATCGGATGGGTTACCACGGTCAAGCTAATTACAGTTACAACAGGGCGATCTACGTAAATCGCCCTTGTTATCCCCAGCCTATGTCACATCCTTCTGAAATACAAGGGGACGGTTCTTATGTGTCCTATATCCTTCTGATTCCTCTGAAACTAATCCCCGTTAATCTTTCTATTTGCCTTATTGATAGTTCTGTGTTTTTAATTCCTTAATTATATCATCTATCCTGACTAATTCTTCATATTCAAGACTTTTATCTTTATTTCCTAAATACCTTTTGTAACTACTCCATGGATATTTCAATATATTCTTCTCAATATCGGCTTTAATTGAATTTTAATGTATATACCTCAATACTGTTAAAAAATATTCATCATTTTCTACTACTTTACTTTTATATCTATCTTGAAATAAATAACAATTTCTTTTATATTTGCGGTTATACCAGTATACACAACTTGCTTCTATTTTTCTGAAAGCTATCCCCGGATCTTCTTTCCCTTTTTTTATTAGTAAATGTATCTGATTACTCATAAGACAAAAAGCATATATTTCATATCCAAATACTTCTTTATACACTGTTATTATTTGAATTAATTTTTCATACGAGCAACACACGAGAACCGTCCCCTTGTGTTGCATTATGCTTCATCTTGAAGCACATCTGGGCAATTCAGGAAGTCTTCCATCATTTTAAGTAGCTGACGACCGGAAATAGAAGCTATCTCTGCCTCTCCTTCCCTAAATACAATGGACACAATTTCCCGCATCCCCGCACACACGCATAACACACCTGCTCCCGCAATCTCGTTCTTTTCCGTCAAGTTAAAGGTTTCCAGCATGACAACAGTCTGAGAAATGAGAAATTTTTTTGCAAACTCCTCGTATTGGTCAATGAGAGAATATCCTACGTTAAATGTCACTATTTTTTTCGTTACTAGTTGATCGAGAATTTCCTTTGTATCTTCAATTTGAGGAATCGAATAGTTATAGTTACCGATGAGAATGCGTGTCAGGCTACCTGGCTCAGGCTTATCAAGTTGCTGACGTACCTGTGTAAAGGAAATTTCACTTTTTTCCTCCCTTCCCAAATAGGACAACAGCACGTTTGCCCGCCTTATATCCACCAAGGCCAAAAACACCAAAAGTTCACCGCTTGTGAGTAGCGTCTCCATGTCGAAGGTCTTTAAATCAGACATGCCGATCCATTGGGAAAGCTGAAACATAGCCTCATCAAGTTTTTGCGCCGCAGAAAAAATGATTTCACTTCCACTGTTTTCCGCAAGTACAAAGCCCTCATCTGACTTGTAGGCATATTTTTCAATTAAATAGGATCCGTCTTTTAAAACAAGCCTTGTGCAGCGCCGAGGATTTGCCACGGTGCCAAACAGATTGGATGCTTCCTGTGTTAATTTTTCTCCTGCCAGAACACCCTTTTCCTCCAGCGTCTTTTGTTCGTCTCCCTGAAGAGGCACCGTAATGCTGGAAAAAAGACTGAGAGAATTCGTTTGTGGAAATATCTTTGATAAAAAGGACAATTCCTTTTTGTTAAGTCTCATGGCATGTTCTCCCTTCTCCTTTGTTATTAAATCCAGTTTATTTTCCACCTAAAATGATAGGCTTGACACCGCTATATTCATCTACCAGTGAAGCACCAATTTTGGTACCTCCCGCACCGCTAACAAGAACATTTTTCATATTTGGCACCGCCTTAAAGGAGCCTCTTGTCAAAACAGGATTAGGCAAATCACCAGCCACCTTGTCTGTAATAACACTGGTTGCAGCCTTATATGCCCCCTCTTTCAAACCTTTAGTGAGAGCCTTTCCTGCATCCTCACCTCGCAATGCTGCGCCAGCGGCAGAGCCTAAACCTTCTCCCGCTATAGTAGCAAGTGCTTTACCAGCAGTAGTCTTTATCCCACCACCACCTGGGATGTAGTCCAAACCTGCATCGACGCCGCCTTTAATGGCACCTTCGGTAAAGTTGCCCCAGTTGACTATGTCCTTCCCTTTTGCTCCAGCCTCGGCCATAGTACCTGCGACACCCTTAGCTACCTTGTATCCGGCTCGTATACTCTTGCCTCCCGGCGTAATCATGGCAAGCCCGTCGACAGCCACATCCGCACCCGTACCAACTGCTACTGCGCCCGCCTCGGCCACGCCGAGTACTTTGTCGTTTCTGCGCCAAATATTCGCCCACTCAGCTGCTCTTTCCTGATTTCCCTCAACTATACCGGCGATTTCCCCCAGATCATCGGTGCCGTATTTGCTACGCAGCACATTTTCATAGCCTTCTTTATTCTCTTTTTCCCTAATTTCCTTCATGCTTTCTCGCAGAGCCTTGTCATGCTCGCTTTCACCACGGCTGATTTTCTCAAACTCTGCGTTGTTCCATTCCTTCTCTTTATTAAGTTGGTCAAGAGCCTCTCCATGTTTTTCAATATCTAGAGCGCTGTTTGTCTCCGGATCCACCCACTCGCCTGTGATAGAGTCTTTCACATAAATCGTCTGCGCACCGTTTGCCGAGGTTTGCACCACCAATGTTTCTGGTTCCCGGTTAAGCTCTTCCTCCGGAGCAAGCTGTGACTCAGGCTGTTCAGTAGTCTCCGGCTCAATTTCAGGCTCCAACGCAGGTTCAGGTTCAGATTCAGATTCCCAAGCAGACTCAGGCTCCCCTTCATAATCTTCCTCAGGATAGTCTGTGTTGGAAGATGACTGATTGCTGACGCCTCCCTCATTGTCTCCTACTGAAATAGCATCCCCTTCGTCAGGATTATCGGTATTGCCCATGGCATCGCCCAGCATGACCATAGCCAATTGTTCATTGCTTAAATTGGGATACTTTTTCTTGTACCATTTTCTATCCCGCATGACACCCTTGGCAGCCTTTTTGATTATCCTCTTTGGCTTAAGCATCTCCTGCAGGACACTTACCACTACACCAACAAGTGGCGGAAACAAAATGCCTGCTGCAGCTTGGGAAGCATTGTCTGGCCCTGGAATATTACCCGCACCGCTAGCTTTACCCAATGCGGTCATCACAAAGGGAGGGAACTCACGTTGGCTCATAACCCCCGTTGCTTTCACCGCATAAGTGCTGTGATCCGCACCCTTCACCTCAGTTGCCGCACGATCATAGGTGCCGGTGCCGTCCATGATGATTTTCATTGCTCCACCAGCAACCTTGTCAAGGAATACAGTCGCTTTCACCGTAATCTTGGCCTTATAAGGCAATTTGGTCAAGTCGGCAGCGAAGTCGAACTGCCCAACAATTCTTTCCGCCGTTTCCTCCACAATTTCGCAGCGTTGGGAAAAAGGCAACCCCTCATATTGTCCAATCAGCTCAATCTCCTCACCCTTATCTAACACGGTAAGTTCAAAATCTTTTAAGGAAAAACTGCTGCTTTTTTCCGACACCGCTCCCATCAACGTGCTTGTATTATAGGTGTCCAACTTTATTTTGTAAGTTCCAGTAAAATCCTCACGTACCTGCACTGGAATAGAGGCCTTTACATAAAAAAGCGGTTCACCAGTCTCGTCATAACCTAAAACCTCTGGTTGGGACAGAATAATGCTATAATTGCCGGCAGGTAATAAGATGTCAGGTGCAATTTTCCATGCTCCGTTGGCAATGTTTTCAATACTGACTCCATAGGACTGCCCAGAGTACAACGTCTTTCCTCTTTCGTCCAAAATTGAGATCTTTCCAGGGGTTGCACCTTTCCCCTCGTTATATGCGCTTACAATAATTTCATCAATCTGATATTCTGCATCAAGCGCAAATACAGGGGGATCAGCTCCTTCAACATCACCGTAGTTATACTCTGCCCCTTCATCCCCGCTAAGTGCTTCCTTCCCAAAACTTTGACCGACTGTTTCATCCGTATCCTTTTCTGGGTTGTTTTTTAGCTCCCATGTCAAAAGTGCCTGCCTGTATTTTTCATAAGCTCCAAAATGAACACCCTTCACCAAAAATGCTCCTACCAGACCTTTCGCTCCTTCCACAGACAATGTATAGCGCCCCTTTGAAAGGGTAATGTCACCATCTGGTATAAAGATACAGGTAGTGTTGTCTGAAAATGAGCCTGACTCATTGGCTTCTTTCATACCGCCCGTCTTTTGCATTTCCATCGAAAACCCCTTGTAAATATTGCCTTTGGCATCCGTAAGGCTTAAAATAATATTTTCGGAGGGAGACCCCAAAAAGGGAATATATATGCCAGACAACACAATTTTTTCCCTGATTTCAAACTTCATGAGGTCTGTCTCGTTGCTTTCATAGCTTCCTGTATAACCAACCACAAGATTTGTTTTGCCATCATACGCAAGCTGCTCAGCATACCAACGTCCGCTCTTTGCGGCAACCTTTTCATAAGGTTCCCTCGGTCCTTCGTTGCTCCCCGTAGCTAGTGCCGTAAGTGGTAGGAGGTTTACTAGGGCAAAACATAAAACAAATACCCTTACCATAAATTTTTTCATAAACTTACACCTCCTCCCGATAAAATTCCACGAATCAGCTGAGCTCCGCCCTCCATCAGGGAAGGCACTTTTGCTAGATAGACATAGGACAAGGTCCAGAGGAAAGAAAATAGAAAAGATACTCCCGAGGTTGCTATGGTGTTCCTGAACTCCTGCTTCTCCTTTGCTTTGCCAATCTCTATAGCTGCCGCCGTTCCCACTGCCATAATACCTGTTGCGACAAAGCCCCGAGTTTCGGACCAATTTAAATAATAGACCGCAATAAACATCATAGCTGCAAAGGGAGTTAAAAACAGCATAGCACTGTCTACCGCATACCGAATGGCTTCCTTACCCTTCTCCTTTTTGAATTTGCCGTTAAAAAGACTTAAAAACCCCCGCAGGAATTTTCTGAAAAGCCAACCAAATAAAAGTCCCACCACCGCTCCAAACACGACGTTATACGGGCTGAATGTGTCTAACTGGTTTGCAAACGCACTGATTCCCATAACCATAAAACATAACCACCGCACAAGATTTCTCCAGCCTTTTCCCTTATTCATATCCAGTTCCAATTGCACTACCTCCTCAAAGATTGCCAAAAACCGACCATGAAATTAATACCACTGCCCCAACCGCCGTGGCAAGTGGAACACTTAAGGTATTTTTCCCTCCTGTAAGCTCTCTGATCGTAATTATCATGGGACCGATAGCCCATAAAACACCTGTAACTCCAAAAGCTACAGAGGTTTTCCAGCCCAACGCAAGGGAAAAAACAATGCCCAGCACGCCATACACCAGTGCTCCGCTATAGCTCAGACAAAATGACGATATGGTTTCTTTGACCTTTCGATCCGACCTGGACATCTTTAGAACGGTCCAAATGAAGAACCCTATCAGAGGAATAGCCAATAGACCGTAGACAATACCAGCGGCACCAGAAAGCCAGACAAAACCTATCCCCTTTTGCCCTGTTTTATACAGGTCAAGCCCCGTCTGTCCGAAAAACAAACCAAAAGCCAAGCCCGAAATAAGCACTGAAAAATATCATTTTGTGCTGAGCAAAGCATTTTTTAACGTCCCCGATGGATTGATCATCATCCCGAAAACAGTTCTAAACAGAGATTGTTTTTTGTTTTCCACCAACTTAACCTTCTTTCTCATTTCATTAGACCAATAACCATTTTTATCTATTTCATAGAGTCCCTTTACATCTATGATGGCAGATAGATTTCTCTGTTTCATCCACCTTCTGACTCTACTTTACCTGTTTGAAGCTGGTCCCGTCCCATTCAATAACCGCATATTTGTTATATGTACCCTTTATGGCAATATCCTGCATAATAAGGTCCGTTCTTACCATATCTTTACCGGTTTCATTTGGAATCTCGCCCGCAATAAACCGAATGACAATTTTATAAGTTGTATTTGATGTTTCCTCCAACTTACCGGATTTGATAAGCCGTTCTACACTAAAATTTTCAAGTCTATTTTCACTCGCCTTGATGGCGAAAGCAACATCAAGACCATAATTATCGCCGGTATAGACAAAATCGGTATCAAAATCACCTATTAAAGTCCATTCTTTCCCACTGGTGTTTTTGATTTCATAACAAAATTCCTTTTCATTCTCTCCAATCTCCGATTCATCACCTGTCATACCCCCGGATTCTGAACCACACCCGGCGAGCATGAAGA
>JAQUGH010000159.1 GCA_028684195.1 Clostridia bacterium
AGAATTACTAGAGTGTTTACCAAGTGTCAATGATAAAAATACATCAGAAATCAAGGATAATTTTGGAGCAGAAAAGGTTAAGGTTGTAGAAGAATGTTATAAGGGTATTCAGAGCATATTAGATCGTAAAGTAGGGTATGAACAAGCGGTAAAAGATTATGCGATTATTGTGGAGAAGTATAATACCAATTTTCCGAATTATTGTCCTTTACCTAGAACACTAGGGGGATATTTATTAGAGTATGATGCAAAAATAGGAAAAGGTGATAAGAGTTATTATCGGATACATATATTAGATTTATTAGATAAAGATATGGAAATTCATAATAATGGATTAGGTTGGTTAGGTTATGGTATACAAAATGTTATAAACAAGTGGACTAATGGGATTGGATATAAAGAAGCAGAAACTCGTTATTATGAATTATATAAACAGACTGAAGGGCAATATTCTACTAGAATATTGCCAAAGACTTTCGATGGCTTTTTAGGGAATTATTATGTGGAAAAACTAAGAGATATAAAAAAAGCATTAATTGATTTTGAAAAAAGCCAAGATCAGATCGAGCAGTATGGTACGGAAGAGTTAGCTTGGAGTGAGGAAAGAGATGAATTACCTGTACAAGCACAAGGAGTACATGTAAAAAGTCCTTTTGATGTTCTTCATGAAGATGATATAGGCTCTAACGAAGATATAGCTTCTAAGTTGAACGATGAACCGGAAGCACCTTGGAAGTTTGATGTATCTAATGTGATAAATAAGTCTATATTTGCATTAGAGATTACTGAGCTGGAGCATTTTGAACATGGGGATGAAAGGAATCATATTAAGTCTATTAGGCAGGGCTTTGGAATATTAGGTACTCGTATAGATAATGAAGTTAGTCGTTTGGAAGGTATAGATGCAGTTGGTGGAATTGGGTATGAAGAAGCTTCAAAAATGTATGCGGAATTTGCCGGAGAATATAATAAAATTGTGGATGCGCCTATTACAGAGGACTTTGATGAAAGGCTAAAAAATGAATATGGAGATAGCTCTGTAAAAATAAAGTCTTTTTTATTAGAAAATGACATAAAAAAAGAGGGACAAGGTAAATCTTTTGAGCCAGAAGTTGATGAACGATTAGAGTTAAAAACAAAAGCTTATAAATTAATAGGTAAAGTTGTTGATGATAGTGGAGTATTTAAACCAATTGAAAAAGCAAAGCCTAGAAATCTGCAAAGTATTAAGCGAGATTTATATAAATTATCAGGGGAAGTACTTGCAACTGAATTTGATGATGCCATGGGCAATAATGGAAGAGGCATTGGGTATAAGGAAGCTTCAGAAGAATATGCAAAACTTGTTGAAGAATATAATAGAGTAAATCCGCAGAAACCTATTACAACAAATGTTGATGAGTGGATAAAAAGTGAGTATACAGATAGTTCTAAAGAAATAAAGTCTTTTTTGCTAGAAAATGATGAACTTAAGGGAATTAGAGAAAATATCGATAAAGATCATAATGCAGAACATGAGGTATCTGATAATTCTACAAATGAGTCGGAAGTTGATGAACGGGCAGTATTAAAGGCGGAAGTTGATGGGTTACAAGGTGAAATTGAGGATATAAGTGAGCAGAATAGAATAGGACTTGAGAGTAGAAACACACCAGTTGATAAGACTAATCCAGTGGGGAAAGTTTTTCATTCAAAGGCAAAAGGTCTACTTAAATCAACAGCAGCTTTTATAAATACAAAACCGACAAGGGTAAGCGAAGGAGAACATAAAAATACTGAACAAGAATCGAAGAAAGTTGATCCAGCTGTTAGAGAAACAAGACCTAGTAGTAGTGGTGAACCAGGAAGAGAAACAAGACCTAGTAGTAGTGGTGAACCAGGAAGAGAAACAAGACCTAGTAGTAGTGGGGAAGCAAAGAGAGAAAATAATAGAGTTGGTTCGGATTATGGAACTGTTACACATAACTTTGATAAAATACAAAAACAGCATACTGAAGATACTGAAAAAAAAGAAAGAAAATGGCAAAAAAAGTTTGGAATAAAAGCCAAAGGTACTTTAGATATTAAAGAAAAAAGCGATCAGAAGTTAGAAGAATTTGCAAAAAGGCAAGGGCTTTCAGCTGAAGAAGTTAGAAGAATTCCTGCTGGTGATAATGTATTTAATACAACAGAAATCCAAGAAAAAGGTAACAAAGAAAGAAAAAAAAGTCAAGAAAAGCTTCAGAAAAAGGTAGGAGTAAGAGCTAAATATAATTTAAAAATTAGTAAAGAATATGCTAAAAAATTAGAAAAAAGGGCAATGAAAAGTTTAGGAATATTAAATCGAGCTAATGTTGGAATCTTTGATGGAGATGACGAACATAATTATATTGAAATACAAGAAGAAAATAGGAAAAAAAGAGAGGAAGAAGAGAAGAAACTTCAAAAGAAAGTAGGAGCAGAAAGAAAAGAGCAACGTAGTGGTCCAATTCAGAAGGGTAAGAATAGGGATAAAATGTTATTTGGAGAGAATCCTAAATCCACTTCAAAGCCTATTAGAGTTGAAAATGTGTATGGTTATAAAAGAACGTACCATAATATAAAACAAAAGATTGATTCTAATACTGCAGATACAAAGGAAAATATTCATAATGCACGCAAGTTTTATCGCGAAAAAATGGATAAAACAAGAGCTTTTCATGAGAGAAAGAAAAATGAAAGTAAAATATATAGGCATACGTTAAATGGTTCTACATACATAGTAAAAAAAGGTTGGTATAAATTTGTAGAAACGGCTCGGTGCGGACGTGAAGGTTTAGATGATTTAGCACCGCATGTTTTTCATGTTGGTGTTAATAAGACTTATGCAATGATTGGCTTGATAAGGTGGAGTAAAGATTTGCGAAAACTTGTTCATACTGCTGGTTGGAATAAAAGCTTACGTGATTATGTTAGTGGTGAAAAAAAGTCGTCAGAGTTATATGGTAAAATTAAAGAAGTGGGGGCAAAAGATACAGCTAAGGCAATTTTTGCTAATAAAGCTAGTTTGACGGCTGCTTCGCATATTTATGGTGGTGCTAAGACGGCTACCATATCAGCTCTTGAAAAGATTGGGGATGATATGGTTGTTCCTGCTGTGTTAGAACCAGTTGCTAAAATAACGACAGCTTATGGAGCATATAGGTTTGCAAGGGGACCTCAAGCTAAGGCAGCATATAAATTTGCTAAGACGGGTGCTAAAGGAATATATGGCTTAAGGACTGCTGCAGGGAGGACTGCTTTTAAGGAGGGGTGTATAGGTAGTATTAAAAAGATACCGAAGATAAGGACTTTGGCATCTAAAAAATTAAAGAGTGTTTACCAATTTGCTAAGCCTAGTAATCTATTAGGTAAAGGAAAAGCGTTGGCTGAGATGATTAAGCAAGCTATTAAAGCATTATTTAAGGCTTTAGTTAAAGCATTATTCAGTAAACCAGCTTTAATAATATTAGCAATAGTGCTTGTAATTATGTTGTTATGTTCATTGGTAGGTGCTGTTGCGTCAGTGGTGTTTAGTTTTTCAAATGCTAGTAAGGAGACTGTTGTAGAGTATAAAGACTATGTTGCAGGTTTTGATACTGCGCTTAGAATTAAGATAAATGGTTATCTTAATGAAAGTTATAATCGAAGATATATACATATAGATGGTGCAAGAAGAGCTAGTTCTAGTAGTAGCAGGGTGTGCAATAATTGGAAAAGTACTAGTTGGCAAGAAATTCTTGCTTATGTGTCAGTGCTAAAAAAACAAGATGTACACCTTACTGATGAAAATGAGATTCCAGATGAAGAAAAGGGCTATATAAATGGAGAAGAGGGTTTGTATAGAAAGTTGAGTTATGCAAAGATGGTTATATCATCTTATTCAGATTGGGAATGCCATGGCTCAGGAGAAAATAGACATTGTGGTTGGGTAAGCAAGAAACAAGTGGATATATACATTTATACTTATAGTTTAGAAGAGCTAGTGGCAGAAGATAAAAAACCAGATACAAATCCTAAGTTCTTTCATTTTAACGATGAACAAATGGCTTGGATGATGGCGATGGCAAAGAGTGATATGAAAGAGATATATCCTGACATATAGATAAAAAAATAATTAATAGTTGGTGATAAGAAATGGGATTAAAAAAATTGTTAGTAACAATTTTTTGTATTATATTTGCGATAATTACAGTGAATACAGTGGCGTATGCGACAACTGGAATTTTCTATGATAATGTAGGTTATATTGATGTGTACGTGGTTGGTCCTGAGAGTGCTTACGATTCTGTTGAGGTAAATCTATATAATGACAATGGTGAGAAGTATTCCTTTATAGCAACAACAGAGAATAATTACAAAATAATTGAAAGATTACCGATAGGTAATTATGTGGTTGATGTATTTGTTAACGGGTTAGATAGTAGCTATGTTTTTTCATTTTCTGCTGATGCTATTATTGAGGAGGGGTTAGTTACAGTATGTGAAGTAATTATTCAAAAGTCTGATGATGAAATGATAGATATTGAAGGTTTGCAAGCAACTGTAGACCCAACCCAAGACCCA
>JAQUGH010000160.1 GCA_028684195.1 Clostridia bacterium
ATTTCTCCATTCTGTTGATGTTTCTATATCTGCCAAAGCTATTCCCAAGGTTACTATCATGGTTGTTAGTAGCATAAGTATTAGGACAATACTAAATCTTACTGTGTTCTTTTTCTTAAACCACATTGCTTTTTCCTTTAAATAGCATAGTAATAGAGTAAAAAAGCAACTCTGATACTATGTTAAAAAAATTCACTAAATAACTTAAAAAGATAATATGAATTATAGGTTTTCCTTTATTTCATATGTAATAACGTTATCTATATCAACTATCTCGTCGTGAACAAATACATATTTTACAATATCAAACATTATCTGTCTATTCATATATCTTAGGTTAATAACATTCGTTCCTTCTTTTACAACATCATTAATATTATATCTTTTTACTTTTATAGATTGACCTTCAATTTTTATTGAATAAATATTGTTCTTAATTGAATCTACAACAGCAAATTCATTTTTATTAGGATTCCAATCTAATTCTTTTGATAACGTTACAGTAAATTTATTATTATATTTTATATCTAAAACTTGCGTAGTTTGACTATTGATATTTATGTATGCTAAATATTTTTTATCAGGCGAAACATTTAGGATCGTCGAATTATTTAAAAAATCTTCAACTATACTCGTTTTAAGATTATACCTTTTTATCGTATGAGTTATTTGTTGATCATTATTTATATTTGCTGTATCAAAGTATAAATTATTGTTTATATCCCAAGCACAGTTACAAGAATATTCCTCATAGGGATTATTAAATGAATATATTGTACTCCAAGATTCATCATTTAAATCATAGATATATGTTTTATCGTCTCCCTCACAATTAACCATACTTGCTATTTTATTCAACTCTTTATTAAAGGCACTGTTAAAATATTCATAAGGAGTAAGATAATCTTCATTATCGATCATATCATCTTTTCCCGTTTTTATATTGGTTAAGTAAAAAAGTACACTTGGCGTACTAGTCCCAACTCTAAAGACTTCTTCGTTGTTTAACCATATTACAGGAACAGGGGATAAGTTCTTTTCAAACTTTATGAAATAACCTGATGCATAAGACATTCCGTCTTTTTGATTAAAATACGTCGAATACATTTTGTGAGGTCCTATCTCTATACCATTTCCAACTTTGTTTCTTTCAACAAAATAATTAGTTCTATCTGGAGAATAATAGTAGTTGTCAATTGTTTTTCCTTCACATACCTTTAATATTTTATAGTCTGTATCTTCTATTACTATATCTTTATTATCACCCTTTACTGTTTCTATTAATTCAATAACATTCATCTCTGAATCTCTTAAATAATCATTTTGATTACTACAGTTGCAACCATGTAAAAATATTCCATTAGATATAATCGTTATGATTAGAAATCTATATAATATTATATTTGTCTTCATTACATAAACCTCCTTAACTGTAACAAACCGTATATTTTCTACTTAAATGTAATTTTTCCACTTTTAAGATTGAACTCAATTTTATTCTTTTTATCTGCTTCACTATAAACTACAAATTCTTGCTTTTGCTGATTGATTTTTACAGTAATTTCATTATTATTCTTGCTTTCAACTGTTAACTTGTTTTCTTTTATCATTAATTTCCAATTATCGTTGGTTACAATACCGTCACTATACAGACAGGCTTTACTCCATTTGTTATCTCTAAGTTGCCAAATTGACAAAAATACTGGGAAAGGTTTATACATTGTAAGATATCCTGCTAAAGTAACAGTTTGTACACTATTTATTTTGGAAATTAAGAAATCATCAACTACCTCTGCTCCTTTGTTAATAATGATTTGTGCAAAAACCTCGTTATCATTCCACCACTGAATATATATCCACTTTCTTTCTAAAGTACCATAAAGTTCTGGTAAGCCATCAAACCTAATAATTCTCACATTATTTTCATCAATACTTTGAGCTTTTGTCTTAGAGACAATACTATAGTCTAAAGCATTTTGCATATCTTCATCACTTAGTTTTATACTCTCTTTATTTTGAAGAAGTTTTGTAAGATTCTCTAAAAATATTGTTGTCATTCCAACTCTTTCAGCATGAGTGAAATTTTTATTATTTATATCCTTTAGAATACAATTTAGAGTTTCAATAGAAATATTTATATCATTTTTGCTACCCTCATTTGTTATTGATTTTTGTTCATGACTCTGAGTTATTGTAGTTAAACTATCACTTGTATTGCCCTCGTTATTTTCTCGCTCAACTTTAACAATTGGTTTACGTTGCTCCATAGAATTACCTTGTTCTAATCTGTCATAAACAGTAAATATTACAGAAAGTGCAAATACGGATGCAATAATTATGCCAATTTTTTTCATCGTATATCACCTTTCCTTCTATCATCTGAATCTAGCATTAGTTATCCCATACTCTTTTTCAATATCAAATTTTTTCCCATGTACAGTTCCTGTACCATTAACAATAGTAAATTTTCTCGTTCTAACATCCGCTTTGTAAGTATCATTTACTTTATCTACAGCTGCTTGTGCTAAAAGCTGAAGAACTTCTTGTTCACTTGATCCATTTCTCATACTATTCTTAATCTCTGTTCTAGATGTACTCGTAACATCCCAATTTTGAACTGCAATATCAAGAGCTAGAGCCAATCCTCTTTCTGTCTTGAGATCATAGTCATTAGCAATTTTATATGCTTGATTTGTATACTCATTCATAGCGTCTCTTTGTATTTGCTGAAATTGTGATGTTTCACATAAAGCCACAAACTGATTATACCATTCTGTTTTTAAATTTTTACCATCGTTAATTGATCTTGCCCATTCCATCTGATTAGATTTAGATGAACCTAACATATTTATAATATCTTGATAGTTATCACCAAAAATTTGTTTCGCCAATTTTGAATTATTATCAAAAAATTTCTTTAGCATTGGTTGTAGTGTTCCTTGCCCAATATTCCACTGGAATATCCCTATTGAAATACCTGCTCCGTCAAAATTCCCTGTTACATTTACATATCCGCTTCCTTCAAAAGAAGTAGTTAAGAGAATTGCCTTTTCTAAAGCACAATCAGAATTACTTTTTATCTTTTCTTCTATATTATCTTTTTCACCGTACCTCTTATCATATTCGTCTTTTATTGTTTCCTTTACAGGAAAATTAAAATTGATTCTTGTGATCGGATCTACGGAATCTTTTTCTCCCCAAGAACCATCATCTTTTCTATCACTTGCAGTAGGCATAACTAATGTAAAATGTAGGTGATCAGCTCCTTCTGGCTCACAATAACCAGAATGGGAAACATAACCAATGATTTGTCCCTTTTTGACATTAATATATTTATTCCTATATTTAAGAAAAACACTCTTATTTTCTTCTGCGTTTGAATATTTCTTTTTTAATTCTTTAACAATCACTTCGGGTAATTCATCTTTCAAGTGCCCATATAAAGCCCAATTTTTTTCTTTTCCAAATTCTATTCTAAGATAATTTCCATATCCAGACTTAGAATTTCCTTTATTAACCCCTATAATTAGTTTACCATCTGTAATAGCATAAACTGGTGTGCCTTCTGGTACCCTAGCAATATCAACCCCAGTATGGAACTTACTTCCCCTAGGACCATACAATGAGGTTATTGTCCCATCATTTATTGGAAAGGAAAATTCACCTTCATCAATCGTCCCTTCTTGTTCATTCTCATTATTCTTTCCAAGCCTATCCTCATCCAAATCAACAACAATGCCATTCTCTCCCTCATGTATATCCTCATTCCTTATGCCTCTTAGTTCTGCTAAATACCTTATATTCCCTGTTACATTCCCATTCCTTATTACACCATAAGTCCAATATGCGTGTTCTCCAGTAAAGCCATCTTTAAATATTTCTACATCAACAGGTTCACCTTCACTGCAATCACTTAAATCATAGTCAAGGAAATAATAGCAGTTATCTTTACTGCTAAACATTCTTACATGAGCATGATGTTGTTTGCTTCCATCCTGGGGTACAAGTTTGCCGTTTAATGCACTTACTATATCATACAAATTCCCATAATATACCGTGTCATACTTACCTACATCCTTTATTTTTGCATTTTTATCATAAGGGTTATTTATTGTGCCTGTAGCATATATAGCAGTACCTGAAGGCTTATCCCCTTCATGAATTAGTATCTGTTCTGTAGTATCTGTATTTGTATTTTCTTCGCTTTCTATAACGACAATGCTATTTTCATTTTCATATATATCTTCTTTGTTGACCCCTTTTAGTTCTGCCAAAAACCGTATATTTCCTACGATACTGTTACCATGCACTATTACAACTGTTTCCTTTGATCCTTTGTGTAGTTTACCATTTGCATCTTTATATGATATTTTTACTTCTACTTTTTCACCTGACTTTTTATTCCTTAAATCATAACCAAAGATGTATATCCTATTTTCTTTTTTGTTCCACATTTCTACATGGGCAACTTTACCTCCGGCACTTTCTGCACATGCACCATTTAAGGCATTAATTATTTCATATAAATTTCCGTACTTTTCTCCATCGTATTTGCTTGCT
>JAQUGH010000161.1 GCA_028684195.1 Clostridia bacterium
AAATGGAGCGGAACGTTATCTTGGTATTCCTCATAATAGGCAAATATTAGAAAGTAAAGGTGCTCGATTTAGATTTGATGATAGATTTAAAGAAATAGCTCCGGGTATATATCTTACTGGAGAAGTACTTAGAAAAGCCCCTTTTGAAAAGGGCGATATAGGTCTTGTAATTAAATCTGAGAATTGATATATTCAGGATGAACTTCTTGATGACCAATCCCTTGTAATGGAAACAGAAAAAGGCTTGTTTGTTGCTTTAGGATGCTCTCATTCTGGAATTATCAATACATTAAAATATGTCATTGAGAAGACTGGTTAAAGTCATATTAGTGCTGTAGTGGGGGGAACTCATTTGGGACATGTAAGTCAGAAACAACAGGAAGAAAGTATTAAGGCTTTAAAAGAGTTTGATATTGATAAAATTGGAGTTTCTCACTGTACAGGGTTAAAAACATTTGCTGAATTAGCTAAGGTATTCAAAGATAAATTCTTCTATTGTAATGTAGGAACAGTTGTAGAGGTGAGCGATATAATAAATGGAAAATAATTTTGGTAAAAATACATTGACATATGTTCAGCATACATGGTAAAATAGCTTTTGTCAGCTGGTGGGACGTATGCCTCGGTAGCTCAGTCGGTAGAGCAGAGGACTGAAAATCCTCGTGTCGGTGGTTCGATTCTGCCCCGAGGCACCAATGATAGTTTTGATTTTTTTTAAGCGGAAGTGGCTCAGTGGTAGAGCATCGCCTTGCCAAGGCGAGGGTCGCGAGTTCGAATCTCGTCTTCCGCTCCATATTTTGCAATAGAATGTGTTTTAGAAAAATAATTTTAGATAATTTGGTTTAAGTTGACGTAGTAAGCTATATTTGTTATTATGATTATCACAGTTGTTGAGGAGAGTTGCATGGTGCGGTGGCGAAGTGGCTAACGCTGCGGACTGCAAATCCGCCATTCGTCGGTTCAAATCCGACTCGCACCTCCAATTATATACTCATTTATATGCCCGAGTGGCGGAATCGGCAGACGCACTGGACTTAAAATCCAGCGGGAATTAAATCTCGTGCCAGTTCAAGTCTGGCCTCGGGCACCAGTTTATCAAGGCTTTCGAGCCTTTTATTTTTTGCCTTTTTTGAGACAAGGGGTCAGGCTTTTATAATTTTATAACTTTGAATTTTTGTAATTTCTAGTACTAGAAAAGAGTACTGATTTTAGATATAATATTCATAAGTGATAAAAAGTATTTAGCAAAATGAAATGAAAAATATTTTAGACGAGTGGAGTTCAAAATACTTGAGGTGGAAGCATGAAAATAGCAGGCTTGGGGAAAAATTCAGTAGTAGATTATCCAAGAAAAATTGCAGCAGTGGTGTTTACGTTAGGATGTAATTTAGATTGCTATTATTGTCATAATAGAATACTTATTGAAGAGGGCATAAAACAGGATATAATTCCATTAGACGATATATTTTGTTTTCTAGAAAAAAGGCAAGGAATTCTTGATGGTGTTGTAATAAGCGGAGGAGAGCCAACGCTTCAAAGCGGACTCGAGGATTTTATATGTAAGGTCAAAGAACTTGGCTACAGTGTGAAGCTAGACACGAACGGTTCTAATCCTGAAATATTGGAGGATTTAATGAAAAAAGGGCTAATAGATTATGTAGCAATGGATTTAAAAGCACCTTTTAGAAAATATAAAGATATATGTGGTAATGATAAATTTATTAATAGTATAAAAGAGAGTACGAAAATTCTTTTTAGTGGAAAAGTTGATTACGAATTTCGCACAACTTTTGTCCCGGAATTAACAGGAGAAGATATCTTAGAAATTGTCAACGTTATAAAAGATGCACAATTATATGTTCTACAACAATATCGAATACCAATAGTGCCTAATGACAGCAAAAAAGCTAATAGGCTGTTGCAGAAGCCGCATAGCTCTAAATTCATTATGGATACGATTAGAAAAATCAAGAATGATGGTACGGTAAAAAATTGTATTGCTAGAGGATTATAAGTAATATCGTATGATTTATAAAATATCAAATGATAAATTTTTTACTAAAACAGTTTTCATACATGTTAATGCAATACAAAGATTGGCTTGTGACCATAATAATGGTGTCGCGTCGTTAGGGATCCACAATCCATTAGATAAATAGTAGGCTTCCGGGCATTTATATGCTCCAAGCGGACAATTTTCACTGGTTATTTGATATAACGATCTGTTTAAATAATAAATTTGTTTTTCTAAAAAAAACTTTTCTTTGGTTTTCAAATATTCATGTCCATATATGGTAGAAATGATAGAATCAAAAATGCACCATTGCGCTTCTGTCCCTGACTCAAACAGTGTATCTCTTTCAGCAAGATGATCACTAAAGTTCTTTGTTCTATCTTCAGGTGAGAGTTTGCATTTATAATTTGAGCACCAAAAGGAATCACCCAAATATCTTCTGATTCCATATTTCCCTTCTAATGAGTTTTTAACATTTTTTAGTATCATTTTAGAAATAATATCACTTACAACATTATAAGGGTAAATTAAGAATATTAATGCCGCATCAACTTTTCTTTCTTTGCCATTTTGAATGCTTTCATAAGGAAGTATTTTTTTTAATGCTATTTTACCTTTTCTAAGTGCGTAGTTAATTTCAGAGGAATCAACAGATAGTTTGCCAAATTTACCATTTAACTTGGGATAAATTTTATTCATCATTTGTAATCCTGCAATAACAGTTCCTATACTTGATGCGTTGATTTTTCTTGTTTCTTCCCAATATCCGCTATCTTCATCTTCCCAATATTTAATTATTATTAAATATTTAACTGTAACTAATAAAATACATTTAATATCTTGTGTTACAACTAAAATATCCTCGTCTATTAATTTGCATAATAGCCATATAAATGCACCAAAAGCATCGTTTTGCGCATGTGCCCATTTTACCGGACATTCTTCTAGAGTTTCTCCGTAAAATCTAATATGGGGTCTATTATTAGGTGTGTTATAGGATAATTTATTATTAATAATTTTTTCAAAACGCCACAAATATTTAATATAGAATGAAATCAAAGTGTTAATATTTTTTTTAACGATATCATATTTACCTAAAATATAGTGTGTGTGTGCAATATGGATATTATCTCTTAACCAGACAAAGTCATAATTCAAGTAATTTCTTTCATTATCTGTACTGGAATAATGTGCTGCAGGAAATAGCCCATTATTTAAAACGGGGAAATCAAAGATGCCCTTATCCTCTAAGAAATAAATTATTTCATTTAAAGTTGTTAATGTATAGGTTTGTCTTATCAGGTCACTTAATTTTTTCATATCATCACCCTTATTGATAATCTAAAATAAAACTCGATTTTTGTAAAACAAATATAAATATTTAATTTAGATTCTATGCAATACAGAGTCAACCAAGTTATCTTAATTCTATCATAAAATAGATAGTTTGAGTTTGATATTAATTATATGATAAACTGATTTAAATGCTAATTTGTATAAATAAGAAAATCATTATCGGGGGAAGCATGGAAAATTTAAGTGGTGTTGTCGATAGAATTACCTTTATAAATGAAGAAAATGGGTTTTGTGTAATTAAAATACGGGTCAAAGGGTACTTGGATTTAGTTACGATTGTGGGTAACATGGCTGTTATTAATATAGGCTCAGTGATTAGTTTAAAGGGTGAATGGGGCTATGACAGCAGATATGGGCGTCAATTTAAGGTGCAGTATTATACGGAGACGATTCCGGCTAGTGTGGCTGGAATAGAAAAATATCTAGGAAGTGGGCTTATAAAGGGGATAGGAACGGTTAATGCTCGGAGGATAGTAAAAAAGTTCAAGGAAGATACTATTAGGGTGATTGAGGAAGAACCTGATAGATTAGTTGAAGTTCAAGGTATAGGTCAAAAAAGGGTGGAAATGATTAAAAAAGCTTGGGTAGAGCAAAAGGAAATAAAAAATGTAATGCTTTTTCTCCAAGGGAATGAAGTTTCTACTGCATATGCAGTGAAAATATATAAGACTTATGGGAATGACAGTATAAAAATTGTTAAAGAAAATCCGTACAGGCTTGCTGATGACATTTGGGGGATAGGGTTTAAGACAGCAGATAAGATTGCTTGTAAGCTTGGTTATGACAAAAATTCTTATGAACGTTGTAGAGCGGGTATTATATATGTATTAAATCAATTATCTAATGAGGGACATTGTTATGCTAAAAGGGAGCAATTATTCAAAGAATCAGTCCTTATACTTGACGTTGAAAAGAGTTATCTTGAAAGTGCATTGCCACAAATGGTGCAAGAAGATTGTATCATACAGGAAACTGAAGATATCTTTTATTTGCCTAGTTTTTATTACAGTGAAATAGGAGTAGCCAAAAGAATTAAAGAGATCATAAGTTCCGATGGCTCTTATGATGTTAAGGATGTTGATGTAATAATAGAAAGTGTCCAAAAAGAAAACAAAATTAAATATGACAAGATGCAAATTGATGCTATTAAGATAGCGTGCT
>JAQUGH010000030.1 GCA_028684195.1 Clostridia bacterium
AAAAAATTCACACGAAGAGAATTTCTGATATTTACGGTTTTTTCAGTCGCAGCAGGGGCTTCTTTGAAATACTTATTAAAGCCGTTGCTGTTAGAAATGAAAAGTACAGGGGAATCAACTAAAGAGCAAGAAGAAAGCACAAATATAGAGGTAGATGCTTTAAAGAAACATATAAATATTTTATCGGATCAATCTTTTGAAGGAAGACGAACCGGTACGAGAGGAGAAGCGGAGGCTTGTAGGTATTTGGCGGAACAGTTAAAATTAATGGGTATAGGACCTGCCGGAGAACAAGGAGCATATTTTCAAAGTTTTCCGATACCTAACGTGGATTTGAAATGGAAAGGGGAAAGAACGGTATTTTCGTATTTGAATAATAGTTCCGGTTTAGTAGGTGAGAATATTTTAGGACTCATTGAGAGCAAAAAAAATAATGCTAAGTATATTGTGATATCGGCTCATTTGGATCATTTAGGTACTTGGAAAGGTAATCTTTATCCAGGTGCGAATGATAATGCCAGTGGAGTTGCGACTGTCTTGGAAATGGCAAGAATTTTAAACATAAAAAAGGATAAATTACCTTGTTCTATTTTGATAGCGTTTTGGAGTGGAGAAGAAATGGGAACAATTGGTTCACGCTTTTTTGTAAGGCATATGCAATTTCCAGCAAAAGATATTTTGTATAATATTAATTTAGATAGTATTGGAAGTGGGAATGACAACAATTTTATTTATTGGGCTAAAGATATAAATGTTAAACCTGAATGGGGTTTTGATGCGAAATTAAACAATAAAGAGTTTAATCTCAAGTATCAGGTTGATGTAGGTCATAGTAGTGATCATAAAGCTTTTTTAGAGAAAAACATTCCAGCGCTAACAATTTTAGCAGAAAATTGGCTTGACAATAATCATTCTCCTCAGGATACGGGGGAGGGTGTTAATTATAGTAAAATGGCATTATTGGGACATTTTTTAATTGATCAATTGTATTCTAAAAAATTAGATGAGATATTGTCATAAAGCGTGTTTTATACATAGTCTAAGAATAGCTTTTGTTATTGCTACTACTATAAAGGTATGTTAAAATATTAACTGGGAAAATCCTTGAAGAAAAGCGAAATGCTTGACGTGAACAGGTGGTTGTAGTATTCTAGAACTTGCGTAAATGGTAGCAATGAAGGATACATTTGTGATTATTAAAATGCGGAAGTGGCTCAGTGGTAGAGCATCGCCTTGCCAAGGCGAGGGTCGCGAGTTCGAATCTCGTCTTCCGCTCCAGTTGGTTTTCATGACTAGTGAATGGCTAGTGTTTTAGCTGGTAAGCTAGTTCTTTTACATATTTCAAGTTTTCTTTATTTTCATTGTGGTTATAATGTAAGAAGGTAGCATTAACTATTTTTGAGATATTTAATATGGTATTAGGAGGAGAAATTCATGGATGTTATCGCAGAGAAACTGGAAAAAAGCAGGGTAAAATTGACAATTGAGGTTCCTGATGAAAAATTTGAGGAATCAATGCAGAAAGCTTACAAAATAGTGGTTAAAAAGGTAAATGTACCTGGTTTTAGAAAAGGGAAAGCACCTCGGAGAATAGTAGAAAAAATGTTTGGCAGAGGAATTCTAATGGAAGAAGCTGTTCAGGATGCCGTTCCTAAGGCCTATATTGAAGCCTTAGCTCAAGTTAAAGATGAATATACTGCTGTTAGTAATCCTGATTATGAGATGGTAGAAATGGAAGAAGGGAAACCTTTTACTTTTAAAGCGACGTTTGATGTTAAACCGGAAGTGATTTTAGGTGAATACAAAGGGATTGAATTGGAAAGGCTTTCTAGTGAGGTAAAGACAGAAGATGTTGATGCTGAAATTGAAAAGATGCAACAAAGATATGCGAAGTTGGTTGTAATAGAAGATGGTGAAGCCACTGAAGGTGACAGTGTATCGATAGATTTTTTGGGTAAGGTTGATGGCGAGCCGTTTGAGGGTGGTACTGGAGAAAACTATGCACTTGAGTTAGGCTCAAATACCTTTATACCAGGATTTGAAAGTCAAGTAATTGGTGTGAAGGTGGGGGAAACAAAGGATGTATTGGTGACTTTTCCTGAAGAATATCAAGCTGAGAATTTGGCGGGTAAGGATGCAGTATTTACAGTTACTGTGAGAGAAATTAAGCGAAAAGAGTATTCTTCTTTGGATGATGAATTTGCAAAAGATGTTTCAGAATTTGAAACTTTGCAGGAATTGAGAGAAGATGTAGAGAATAAATTAAAAGAAGCAGCGGAGAAAAAAGCGGAGCAGAGCTTAAGGCAGAGTGCTCTACAAAAAGTAGCTAAAAGTACTCAAGTAGAGATTCCACAGTCATTGATAGAAAATCGTATTAATGCAATGGTAAATGATTTTGAGTTTAGTCTATCACAGCAAGGGTTTACTTTAGAGAAATATTTAGAAATAACTAATACTAAACTTGAAGATTTAAGGAATAATTATCGGGCTAATGCAGAGGTAAGTGTTAAAGCTGATTTTACCTTAGATGCTATTGCAAAAGCTGAAAATATTGAGGCTACTCAGGAAAATGTGGATGCGGAAATAGAAAAAATGGCTAAGAATTATAAGCAAGATTTGGATAAGATACGTGAGACTATGGAAAAAGAAGGACATATTACAAATTTGAAGTTTGGGATAATGCTAGATAAAGCGTTGAGTTTTATTATTGAACAAGCAAATATAAAATAAAGGAAAATGTTGCAATTGGTGATGGGGGGAGCTTGTAATGAATTTTGATGATATGAGGAGTAATATTGTGGTACCCAGTATGAATACCCTTGTTCCTATGGTAGTGGAACAGACTAATCGTGGGGAAAGATCTTATGATATTTATTCTAGGTTATTGAAGGATCGTATTATTTTTTTAGGCACGGCTATAGATGATCATGTTGCAAACCTTGTTATTGCTCAGATGTTGTTCTTATATGCAGAGGATCCTGATAAAGATATTTCGTTATATATTAATAGCCCCGGTGGTGCTATTACAGCAGGGATGGCAATATATGATACTATGCAGTATATTAGAGCTGATGTTTCAACAATATGCGTAGGGCTTGCTGCTTCCATGGGAGCATTTCTCTTGTCCGCTGGTGCAAAAGGGAAACGGTTTACGCTTCCTAACGCAGAGATAATGATTCACCAACCGTCAGGGGGAACGAGCGGTCAAGCAACTGATATCGAAATTCATGCGAAAAGAATTGTACGTATTAAAGAGAAATTGAATAAGATATTAGCGGATAACACTGGGCAGTCTCTTGAACGTATTAAGGAAGATACCGAGCGTGATCATTTTATGGATGCAGATGAGGCTAAGGAATATGGTCTTGTGGATGACCTTCTATTGAGAATACCTCAGACCCCTGAAAAAAAATAGGTAAGAGGTGAAATTATGTATAAATTTGGAGATGAAAAAGGACAACTAAAGTGTTCCTTTTGTGGTAAAATGCAAGAACAAGTAAAAAAGCTGGTAGCCGGTCCAGGAGTCTATATTTGTGATGAGTGTATAGAATTATGTAATGAGATTGTAGAGGAAGAACTTTCCGAAGCAAGTGAACTGGAGCTAGGGGATTTACCTAAGCCCAAGGAAATAAGGGCTTTCCTTGATCAATATGTTATTGGACAGGAAAGAGCTAAGAAGACAATGGCAGTTGCTGTGTATAACCATTATAAGCGCGTTAATTTTGGGGCAAAGATTGAGGATGTAGAGCTTCAAAAAAGTAATATAATTATGCTTGGACCTACTGGCAGTGGGAAGACACTGTTAGCCCAGACGTTGGCAAAGGTATTAAATGTTCCTTTTGCTATTGCTGATGCGACATCTCTTACTGAGGCTGGATATGTAGGAGAAGATGTGGAAAATATTCTTCTGAAGTTAATCCAGGCAGCGGATTATGACGTAGAAAAGGCCGAAAAAGGGATTGTATATATTGATGAGATAGATAAGATTGCCCGAAAATCAGAGAATCCCTCCATAACAAGGGATGTTTCAGGTGAGGGCGTACAGCAAGCCCTTCTGAAGATTTTAGAAGGAACTGTGGCAAGTGTTCCACCCCAAGGAGGTAGGAAGCATCCGCATCAGGAATTTATTCAGTTAGATACGACTAATATTTTATTCATTTGTGGTGGTGCTTTTGAAGGGGTTGAAAAACTCATTCAAAATCGTATTGGTAAAAAGGTTTTAGGTTTTGGAGCTGATGTTGTTAGTAAACAGGACTTAAAAGTGGGAGATTATCTTAAAAATGTTATGCCTGGGGATCTCATTAAATATGGTTTAATTCCTGAATTTGTGGGGCGTGTCCCCGTTGTAGTTACATTAGATGCTCTTGATGAGAAATCATTGGTTACTATTTTGACTGAACCCAAAAATGCTTTAGTTAAGCAGTATCAAAAGATGTTTGAGCTTGATAATGTTAATCTGGAATTTAAACCAGAGGCACTTGTGGCCATTGCGGGTGAAGCAATTAACAGGAGTACTGGGGCTCGTGGGTTAAGAGCAATTGTGGAGGAGCTAATGAAGAACGCAATGTATGAGATTCCCTCAAGAACTGATATTGGTAAATGTATTGTAACAAAAGAGGCTGTTAAGAATAGTGAAGAGATGCTTCTTGTAACCACTAATGAGAAAAAAAAGAAAGAAGAAAGTGCTTGAATAGATGATAGATGATGAATAAAAGAGTTATATTGGAAAGAAAAATGTCCTTGAGATTTTAATTCAAGGACATTTTTTGTAATTGTAATTACTTTATATTGTGCGAGCCAAGACTTCTTTCGGCAATCTTGATAGCCTGAGTGACCATGGAACCACAATTACGAGAGGATACATTTCCGAAATCACCATCTATTTTTACTTGGTCAAGAAAGCCTAGTTCTTTTGCACATTCCATTTTGAGGGAATCTGACATGATGCTAGATTGTCTAGTCATTAATAAGACCTCCTCTATGATTCGTGGGCTCAAGGATATATTGTCCATAAAGTTGAGATTTGATTCTGAATAATAATTACATATATGGTAGTTAGCAGGAGGATAAAAAGAGGATTGAAAGGTCATGATATAGTTAATAGTAGAAGCTAGGATGGTGAAAACAGGATATGGATTATTTTGGGGTAAATAGTCTTTTTAGCATTATCCAAATATTTTTCATTATAGTTGTAGGAGTATATTTTTTAAATCTCCTTAGAGGACAACAAGGTACTAAAGTTGCAGTTGGACGTGAATCTAAAAAAGAACTGGAAAAATTGGACAAGATGCGGCAAATAAAATTAAGTCAGCCGCTTTCGGAAAGGACGAGACCTAGTTGTTTTAAGGATATAATTGGACAAGAAGAGGGAATAAAGACGCTGAAAGCAGCACTTTGTGGACCTAATCCACAACATATTATTTTGTATGGTTCACCTGGTGTAGGCAAGACTGCTGCTGCCAGATTAGTATTGGAAGAAGCCAAAAGGAATGCGCTTTCGCCTTTTAAACACGATGCTAAATTCATTGAAGTTGATGGGGCAACTTCACGCTTTGATGAAAGAGGTATTGCTGATCCTTTAATTGGATCGGTGCATGATCCTATTTATCAAGGGGCGGGAGCTATGGGAGTGGCAGGTATTCCGCAACCTAAGCCCGGAGCAGTGACAAAGGCGCATGGGGGTATTCTTTTTATAGATGAAATTGGTGAGCTTCATCCTATTCAGATTAATAAATTATTAAAGGTTTTAGAGGATAGAAAAGTAATGCTGGAAAGTGCTTATTATTCGCCAGAAGACATAAATATACCAAGTCATATACATGACATTTTTCAAAACGGACTTCCAGCGGATTTTCGTTTGATAGGTGCGACAACTCGTTTGCCTCAAGAAATACCGGCTGCTATTCGTTCACGTTGTGTGGAAATATATTTTCGTGGTTTAACTCCTGATGAAATAGAAATTATTGGTGAAAAAGCAGCTAAGAAAATAGGAATTCCTATACAGGGAAAAGCTTTAGAAATATTAAAAAAGTATGCTACTAATGGGAGGGAAGCTGTTAATATTATTCAGATAGCTTCTGGAATTGTTTTAAACAATAATACAAAGGAAATAGCTTCAACAGATATTGAATGGGTAGTTCAGAGCGGTCATTATTCTCCCAGACCTGAAAAAAAAATACCTTTTGAACCACAGATAGGGTTGGTAAATGGACTTGCAGTATACGGCTCTGATATGGGTATGCTTCTTGAAATAGAGGTTACAGTGTTAGCAGCTGAAAAGAAAAGTGGACAGATTATAATAACAGGGATAGTTGAAGAGGAAGAAATGCAAGAACTGGGTGGACATACAGTAAGACGTAAAAGCATGGTTAAAGGGTCGGTGGAAAATGTTCTTACTGTTTTAAGAAGAAATCTTAATTTGGATTTTCTTAACTATAATATTCATGTAAATTTCCCGGGAGGTATTCCGGCAGATGGACCATCTGCTGGAGTTGCTATAGCGACCGCTATATATTCTGCGGCAATGGAAATACCTATAGATAATAAAGTAGCGATGACAGGGGAACTTTCCGTAAGAGGGTATGTAAAGCCAATTGGAGGTGTTATTGCAAAGGTTAATGCAGCACGACAAGCGGGAGCAACACGGGTATTAATACCTAAAGATAATTGGCAGGATGTATTTGAAAAGATGTCAGATGTGGAGGTTATTCCTGTAGAAAAATTAGAAGAAGTTTTTGAGAAGGCATTGCTTTATCCAACGGATAAAACATTAAGTGCGCAACAAAAATTAGGTAGTATTCAAACTAACAATTTACAAAATAAACTTGTTGGACTTACTATTCATTGCTTTTTATGATAAACTTTACTTTAGATTACCTTAGTTACTTTGGTGTATAATTTAGGAACATGAGAAAAAATATTTTATCCGAATAGCTAACCGTCCCTAAGGCTTCTTTGGCGCTAAGCGACGGTAAGCTCAGCTTTGCACACAGTAGACACTAACGAACAAGTTCGTAAGTGTTACTAGCGTGGAATGGTTCAACTAACTTTCAGTGTAAAACAAAGTGCCACTGAAAGAAGTTTCACTTTATAGATTTAAGGAGGGGTTATTTTAATGGGTGAGAAAACGGAACAGAGTGCACGAATTTTACCACTTCTTCCTTTGAGAGGTGTTTTGGTATTTCCTTATATGGTTATAAATTTAGATGTAGGGCGAAAAAAATCTATAAGTGCATTAGAAGAAGCGATGATTCAGGGAAGACAAATAGTATTGGCTTCACAAAAGGATGCTCAGACAGATAACCCTGATAAAGATGCTATTTATAGTGTAGGAAGTATTGCTGAGATAAAGCAGCTTCTTAAGTTGCCTGGTGGTACTGTACGAGTGTTAGTGGAAGGATTGTGCAGGGCAAAAATTTTAGAATATGTAGAAAGTGATCCTTTTTATAAAGTTAAAATTGAGGGATATTCGGATAAGGTTGAAAAGACTCCTGAAGTAGAAGCTCTTATGCGTACGGCTGTTTATCAATTTGAGCAGTATGTTAAATTAAGTAAAAAGGTTCCTCCTGAAGCGATTGGAGTTATAATAACGATGGATGAACCTGGTCGCTTGGCAGATTCAATGGTGTCTTATCTTGCTTTGAAAATGCCGGAGAAGCAAGCAATTTTAGAATGTATTGATATCAAGCAACGCTTAGAAAAGCTAAGTGTGACAATTGCCGCCGAATTAGAGATATTAGAGTTAGAACGACGGATCAGTTTAAGAGTTCATAAGCAGATGGAAAAAACCCAAAAAGAATATTATCTGAGAGAACAAATGAAGGCAATTCAGAAGGAACTCGGTGAGCGTGATGAACGAGGAACAGAGACTGAAGAATACCGTGAAAAAATTAAAGAAGCAAAGCTACTTCCAGAGGTAGAAGCAAAAGCGTTAAAAGAAGTAAGCCGTCTAGAAAAAATGCCAGCGATGATGGCAGAATCTGCTGTGATAAGGAATTATTTAGATTGGTTGTTGGCTATACCCTGGAACAAACATCCTGCAGATGTAATTGATATAAAAAAAGCCGAAGGAATTCTTAATGAAGATCATTATGCTTTGAAAAAAGCCAAGGAGCGGATACTAGAATATCTTGCTGTATGTAAGCTTACTGAAAAGACAAAAGGACCAATTATTTGTTTTGTGGGACCTCCGGGTGTAGGAAAGACTTCTTTAGGTAAATCAGTAGCTAGGGCATTGGGAAGAAAATTTGTTCGCATGTCACTTGGGGGTGTCAAGGATGAGGCAGAAATACGAGGACATAGACGTACTTATGTGGGGGCATTACCGGGTCGTATTATTCAGGGCTTGAAAACTGCAGGTACAAATAATCCGGTATTTCTTCTTGATGAAGTAGACAAGATGAGTACAGATTTCAGAGGAGATCCTTCTTCCGCTCTTTTAGAGGTGTTAGATCCTGAACAAAACAATACTTTTAGTGATCACTTTATAGAAGTCCCCGTGGATTTATCACAAGTGTTGTTTATTACAACTGCTAACGTAGCGTACAATATACCTCGGCCTCTTGCAGATAGAATGGAACTGATACATATATCGGGATATACTGAAGAGGAGAAGCTCCAAATTGCTAAGAATTATTTGCTCCCTAGACAAATTAAGGAGAATGGACTTGTTGAGGAACAGATTGTAATTGCTAATGAAGCTATCATGCACGTAATTCGTCATTATACTCGTGAGGCTGGAGTAAGAAATCTGGAAAGAGAATTAGCGGGAATTTGTCGAAAAACTGCTAAAGTGATAGCAGAAGGTTCTAAAAACAAAGTATCTATAAATGTTCGTAACATAGAAAAATATTTAGGTATATCCCGTTACCATTATGGGGTATCGGAAAAAGAAAACCTAGTGGGTGTAGTAACAGGTTTAGCTTGGACTGAGGTAGGAGGAGATGTGCTTAGTATCGAAGTTACCTTAATGCAGGGTAAAGGCAAATTAATTCTTACCGGTAAATTAGGGGATGTGATGAAGGAATCGGCTCAGACTGGATATTCTTTTGTTAGATCGATAGCACATGAATTAGGATTAGAACAGGACTTCCATGAGAAATATGATGTTCATATCCATATTCCTGAGGGAGCAATTCCTAAAGACGGTCCTTCTGCTGGGGTAACCATGGCGACTGCAGTGGTTTCTGCTCTTACCAATAGAAAAGTAAAAAGCAATGTGGCTATGACAGGAGAAATAACCTTAAGAGGTCGAGTTCTTCCTGTAGGAGGGGTGAAAGAAAAAATTTTGGCAGCTCATAGAGCAGGAAGTAGAGTAATTATCATGCCATCAGAGAACAGAAAAGATTTAGAGGATATTCCCAATAAAATCAAAAGGGATTTAGAATTTATATTTGTTGAACATATGGATGAAGTATTAAAAGTTGCACTGGAGGATACCAATGAAAATATTCCAAGCTGAATATACGATAAGTGCCGTTAGCCCTAAGCAGTATCCTGAAGCATTAGAACCTGAGATCGCTTTAGTGGGACGGTCAAATGTAGGAAAATCATCGTTGATAAATAAAATTATTAACAGAAAAAATTTAGCTCGTACCAGTAGCCAACCTGGAAAAACTCGTACTTTAAATTTTTATCATATTAATGAAGCTTGGTATTTTGTAGATTTCCCAGGTTATGGGTTTGCCAAGGTTTCAAAGGAAATAAAATCCCAGTGGGGGAAGTTTATTGATCAGTATCTTCATGAGAGAGAACAGCTGGTAGGGATAATTCAAATTGTTGATATGAGACATCCACCTTCTGCTGATGATCTAATGATGCACCAATGGCTTGAAAGTATAGGAGTGCCGTATATGGTTGTGGTCACTAAAGCTGATAAAATATCCAAAGGTCAGCGGTTTAATAATATGAAGATAATTAAGAATGATCTAAAGATACATCCGGGAGTTCCTATGATTACATTTTCTGCACAAACAGGTGAAGGCAAAGACGACGTTGAGGCTTGGGTGGAAAAATTAGTACAGTGAGTGGGAACATTTATTCACGAAATTTATTTCGTGAATTTTGTTTGTTGTATAAAAGAAAGAGAAAAAGCAAAAAATACCCTCTAGATTACTCTAGGGGGTTATTTTTATGAGACATGAAGTAAGAATTCATTATGACAATGCTAATGCGTTTTTGGAGCCTGTATTGTGGGTTTGGGTAACTGATGGTGCCACTTTAGAAAGAGAAGTAGCACCAAGTGGGATTGACGATTTTGGGGTATATTATGACATAGTGTACAATCGAAGTAGTTTTAATTTCCTTTTTAAAGATGGGACAGGTTCGAATGTGCGTTGGGAGGACAATAATTTAGCTAGATCCTTTAAAGCAAGACAAGGTAACGAAGTATGGGTAATGGCGGATAGACACAATGTTTATATTGTCTATCCGGCAAAGCCTGTAGGATATGTTAATGATTATTACAACAATATTAGGCATTTAGTTCCTACAGAAAATTATTATCTTCCGGATACTGATGTTTCTGGTTTGAGTGTTGTTTCGATGTTAGGTGCTAACATCTTAAATGATGGAACAATTGTTTTTGGGTTCTTTCATCCACGAGCCGCAAGGGTATATCTCGTTGGAAAATATAATAATTTGCAGTCTACTATTGAATCTCCTAATCCCTATGAAGATAATTTTATTGAAATGAAGCTCTATAGAGGATTTTATTATCAACCAAATATTTGGATAGCAAGAGTTAAACCACAAAATTTTAATGATGTGTTAGAGTACAAATTTTTTATTCAGGGTGGTACTGGTGAAGATGAATTGTACATAACAGATCCGTACACAAGGGTATACAGTGATGATTATAAGTATAGTAATGGGGTTGTAATAAATCCAATGGAATTCAGGTGGACTGATAAGGGATGGGAAACCCATGATATAAAGGATTTAATTCTTTATGAATTAAATGTGTACGGTTTTACGGATAATGACGATGAGATACCGGAGGAAGTACAGGGAACCTTCAAAGGAGTAACAAGACGCATTCAAAATGGATATTTTGAGAAGTTGGGGATTACGGCTTTGGCTTTAATGCCAACAGCGGAAGTTCCAACAAAAGAAGGCTTAGGTTATGAACCATGTACATTTATGGCTGTAGAAAAAGATTTTGGCACTCCCAACGACTTTAAGGAGATGGTTAATGAGGCTCATAAGCATGGCTTAACAGTTATTATGGATCAAGTGTTTAACCATACTTCTAATGAATTCAATCCTCTTTGGAACTTAATTGATGACGGAACAGGTAGTGGTGGATTTTATTTTGCAGGAGAAACAATGTGGGGCAATAAGGTTGCCACGGGAAAAGATGAAGTGGATAATATGCTCATTGATTCCTGTAAATTGTTTATTAAGGAATATCACATAGATGGTTTTAGATTTGATGCTACACACAGCTATTTTATAGATCATAAACTATTACACCGTTTGACTTATGAAATCAAGGATAAAGGATTTAAAACAGATGTAATTTTAATTGCGGAGAATCTTCCTAATGAACAGGATTTAAATAGACAAGGATATAACGGTTATGCCCAGTGGTCGAATATATTTCATGATAAAGTGAAAGCCCTGCTTAGAGAAGGTGAGTTTGAAAATACCAAAAATGATACAAATAACTTGGCCGCTATCTTTTATTTTAGTAAAGAGTTTTTTGCAGCTCATACTAATAATGTAATAAATTATTGTGAAAGTCATGATGAAAACAGTGTGCAGTTTGAAGTTGCTACAGGAGGAGAGCATCTTAACGATCCTTATATAAAAGACAGAAAAGCTAGGCTTGGTTTGATGTCAACAATGGTGGCTTTAGGACAACCAATGATTTATATGGGGCAGGAGTTAGGAGTAGAGCGTGAAAGAAATAGGATAAAAGTTCCTTGGAAAACAGATTCTGAGGCTTCGAGAAAGTTTTACGATTGGTCATGTGGGCTTATCAATCTTAGAAAAAAATATGATGCACTAAAACTTAGTGGCTATAATCCTGCTGATGAGGGACTTTTAAGTTGGGTAATTGGGTCATGGATGGACGAAAAAAGAGGAAGTCAGCAAAGGGTAATTGGTTGGCGGATTAACGATAGAGAAAATGGTATGGAAAAAATACTTGTTATGTTAAACTTTGAAAATCATGATGTTACTGTAGATGTAGATTTTCACACTCCGGGAAAATGGAGTAAGCTTGCTGACCTTGAAGGGGTTTATGATTACAGTAAGGCAGGGAATGATGAAGCTACGCATTTCGGTAATATTGAGATTGAGAGTGGTTTGTTTGATAACTTTGTATTACCACCATATAGTGGATATATTTATAAATTGTAGAGTATAGAGTAGTAATTAATAATCACAACTAACAATTCGTAAATTGACATCGAGTTGTTAGAGTGATAAAATATTAGGAGTGGTTTCATATGAAAAGAATTAATAAATGAGGAGGGATTTTGATAGTGATATCTGTGAAAAAGGGAAAGAGAATTTTAACAATTATTTTAGGTATGTTATTAGTTGGTATAATGTTAGTAAGTGTAGGATGCTCCGGGGATGGAGAGAAAACACCGGGCGAAGTGGAGAAGCCAAAGCTAGTTTTTGCTGATGCTGGGTGGGATAGTATGTGTTTTCATAATGATGTTGCGAAACTTATTATAGAAAATGGGTATGGTTATGAGACGGAAATCACACCAGGAACGACAATGGTAACATTTGAAGGATTAAAAAGAGGCGATATTGATATTTATATGGAAACGTGGACGGATAATATTAATACGTATCAAGAAGCTCTTGAAAAGGAAGATATTAAAGAAATTGCCATTAATTATAGCGATGATAGACAGGGCTTTTATGTTCCAACATATGTTATTAAAGGTGATCTTGAAAGAGGAATAGAACCTCTTGCTCCTGATTTGAAAACAATTGAGGATTTGCCGACATATTGGGAAATATTTAGGGATCCTGAAGATAAGACTAAAGGTCGTATATATGGAGCTATTCCTGGTTGGTCTGTAGATGAAATAATGTCGGAGAAAGTTAAAAATTATGGGTTGGATGAAACATATAATCTTTTTAGACCAGGTTCTGAGACGGCACTTTCTACTTCATTAATGAAGGCTGTAAAAGAAGGTGAACCTTGGGTAGGTTATTATTGGGAACCTAGTTGGATAGTGGGTAAATATGATATGACGTATATTGAAGAACCTGTTTATGATGAAATGAAATGGAATGACGGGTATGTTTGTACTATTCCTTCCGTTAAGATTACTGTTTGCGTAAGTAATGAAATGTTTGATAAAGCGCCAGATGTTGTGGAATTTTTAAAAAAATACCAGACCAGTAGTCTTTTGACAAGTGAGGCATTGATGTATATGCATGACAATGATGTTGATACTTTAGAGGCTGCTAAATGGTTCTTGAGGGAAAACAAAGATCTTTGGACTAAATGGGTACCGGAAGATGTTGTAACAAAAGTGGAAGAAGCAATAAAGTAAAAGTTAGTTATTTGGATAAAATAAAAAGTAGTGATAGAGTGAGGTGAAAAGGTTGCTACAATTTTTTGTAGCAACCAAGTTATTTATGAGTACATTTCCAGAATATATTAACTTTAAGTTTGGTATATATGTTGAGACGTTTGTTGAGTGGCTTTTGGATCATTACATGGGTTTTTTTGAAGGAATTGGGGATGGAGTGTTATGGTTTTTATTAAAAACAGATAGTTTTTTGCAATGGTTGCCTTGGTGGGCTTTGGTAGCATTGGTTTTTTTCCTTGGCTGGAAATACAAGAAGCTTTCAGCGGGAATCTTATATGCTGTTTTGCTTACGTCTATTGGAGTATTTGGACTTTGGGAATTAACGATGTCTACTCTATCTATTGTTTTAACTGCTGTAATAATATCTCTTTTGATTGGTTTGCCGGTAGGCATATGGATGGCTTACAATGCTAGGGTGGAACTTATTATAAAACCTATTTTGGATGCTATGCAGACTATGCCTAGCTTTGTTTATTTGATTCCTGCTATGATGTTTTTTGGATTGGGTATGGTTCCGGCGGTTTTTGCTACACTTGTATATGCTCTTCCCCCGGTTATTAGGTTAACCGATTTAGGAATTCAAAGTGTGAGTAAAGAAATGGTAGAGGCGGCGCATTCTTTTGGATCTTCTTCTTGGCAGACTTTGTTTAAAGTACAACTTCCGCAAGCTTTGCCAACTATTATGACAGGAATTAATCAGACAACCATGATGGCACTCTCCATGGTGGTTATCTGTTCGATGATTGGTGTTAAAGGGTTAGGATATGAAGTTTTAGCAGGGATCAGTCGTGTTGAGATTGCGAGGGCTTTTGATGCAGGTCTTAGCATAGTAATCTTAGCAATTATTATTGATAGAATATCTCAAGGGGTTGCTAATAAGTACAAGATACCTGAACAATGAGATACTTTGATAGTGAATATATAGTGAAATGGGTGTAGAGAGATGTCAGTAAAAATTAAGGTTGAAGGTTTAACCAAAATATTTGGTGGGAACCAAAAAGCTATATTAAAAAAACTTAAAAATGGTAATTCGAAGAAAGATATATTAAAAGAAACTGGTCATACTGTTGGAGTTAATAATGTATCCTTTGAGGTTAACGAAGGAGAAGTGTTTGTTATTATGGGGTTGTCAGGAAGTGGCAAGTCTACTCTTATTCGTTGTCTTAATTTACTAAATGTCCCAACTGAAGGTCGTATTTATGTGGATGAATCCAATATTGTGAAATATGATAAAAAGGAATTAAGAGAGTTTAGACAGAAAAAAGTGGCTATGGTATTTCAACATTTTGGTCTATTCACACATAGAACCGTTCTTAAAAATGTTGAATATGGGTTAGAAATCAGAGGTATTTCCAAAGAAGAACGTTCTGAAATAGCCAGAAAGACATTAGCTACAGTTGGCTTGGAAAGTTGGGAGGATAAATATCCTCGTCAGTTGAGTGGAGGCATGTGTCAACGTGTAGGACTTGCTAGAGCGTTAGCTAATGATCCGGATATCTTGTTAATGGATGAGCCTTTCAGTGCTTTAGATCCTCTAATACGAAGGGATATGCAAATTGAACTTTTAGATATTCAGGCTAAGTTAAAGAAAACAATTATTTTTATTACACATGACGTTAATGAAGCTTTTAAGCTTGGGGATAGAGTTGCAGTAATGAAAGATGGAGTTATTGAGCAAATAGGAACTCCAGAGGATATTCTGGCTGAACCTGCTAATGAATACATTGAAAACTTCGTTCAAGATGTAGATAGAACCAAGGTAATTCAGGCGAAAAATATTATGTTTAAGCCAAGAGCCATAGTTTCTATAAAAGATGGACTTAAGGTTGCTATAAAAGAAATGGAAACTGAAGGAATATCTAGTGTGTTTGTTGTGGATAACGAAAGAAAGCTGCAAGGGTTAGTGACCGTTGATGATGCTATTGATGCTTTAAAGGAACACAAGCTTCTGAAGGATGTATTAAACCATAATTACAATACAACCGATCCTGAAACTTATGTGCAGGAGTTAATACCTATAGCAAGTGCTAGCAAATATCCGATAGCTGTATTAGATGAAAACAATAAATTATTAGGAATCATTATGAGGGTTTCGGTTCTTTCGGCACTTACTCATGATAAATAGTTAATATTATAAGAGGATAGTGGTAAAAAAGTTAAAAAAAGCACCTTTTCTTCCATCAGGAAGAGGAGGTGCTTTTTAGATTTCGTAGAATCGTAGTATTTTTATTACCTTGCCTATAACCTTTATGCTTTCTATCTCTTTCCCAGTGAAGAGCAGGGGTGGGCAGTTGTGATTTGCATAAGTAAGAACTAAGGCATTATTCTTTTTAAAAATACGACCAATATTAATAATGTTTTCATTAATATTGATTGCGTGTAACTTCCCTTCTTCTAGGGTGGGTTGTTTTTTTATTAGAGCAAAGTCACCTGCTAAAATTCCTTCTTCCCTTAGAAAATCATCTTTTATCTTAATCCAAAAATAGGGACATTTATTAGATATATCAGGCAAGTTATGTTTATCACAGTCATATACTTCTGAAGGATCATTTAATAAGCTAGCAGGATTGGGGGGATCAAAATTACGTTTATCGGAAAGACATAATAAATAGTCTGCTGTAACATTAAAATAATTTATAAATAGTTTTAAAATAATAAAATCCGGACATCTTTTATTCGCTTCATAAAGAGAAATTGTAGATTCTGCCAAATTAAAGATAGCTCCAAATTGAGATTGGGTAAGATTTTTTTCTTGTCGCAGTCGTTTTAATCGAGTTCCCAAATCCATTGTCTTCCCTCCTTTGCTATTCATTATAACTTTTATTGCGGTACTAGATATATACAATTTACATAATAATATAATAAAAAGAACTGTTGACATTGCGTAAAGGAATGGTAAAATTTATTGTTAGTAGGATGATTTGTTAGTGATAATCACTTTATTGAAAGGATGGGTTAATAATGCAAGTTTTTGGAGATTTATCTAATAAAGATTTTTTTAAGAAGTATGGCTTAAAGCTATTGGAAGAGGCGGATGTCGATTATGAAAAAGCTTTTTCAGATTTAAAGATTTGTCTGGGATCATTATTTAGTTGGGGCTTTTACTCAGGGAAAAATATAATAGTAGATGGAAAAATGGATAAATTTCACAATGCTTATGGGGAAGAGGCTGCCAAGGAGAAATTTTATAATTTTTTTGGGCATGAATTAGGTCGTATTATAAGGGAAAATTATCTTCCTTTTGAATCTTCAAAATGGCAGGAGCTACAAAAAATGTTAGGAATAAAACCTGATTTCACAATGTATTATGACCAATTTAATAAAATTAACCAACAAATTTTTTGCCCGGCTGAAATATGGGTTACAGAATTATTTAATCAAATATTAAAGGGAGATTCAGAGGTAAGTTTGATATGTGTTGTTAAAAGTGAACTTGAATATGTTGAACGACTAAATAATAAAGTTTTAGTTGCTGTAGAAATAGAAAATGTCAAAAAAAATATAGCCATGAATACATGGAGAAAATGGTTTTATAGTCTTTGGGGTCAGGAATATATTGACAACTAACCAACTAACTATTTGTTTGCTGAAATTTGAGAGATTTTACAGCCTGTTGAGCAAAGGAATTGTCTAAAAATCTTTGCACATGAAGAAAAGAATTTAACTCCCCTAATTCCAACATAATATTTTGAAGCTTAATAAAGTGGCTTTTTTTAAGAACAGAGGTATGGGGCCAGCATCCTAAATTTTTGTAACGGCAAATACCCCTTAATAATATTTTATCATCCTGATTGGGGAAATAATGCTTTGCAATAGTTGTAAGTTGTTCAGGGCTACTTTGATTGATCCAGAGAAGTCCTTTTGTAAGTGCATTCAAAAAAGCCTGATAAAGCTCCTTGTTTTCCTCCACTTGTTTTTTTGTTGCGATAAGAACTAAAGAAATCTCTTTATCAGTAGTTTCTCCCAAAGGAGTAACTACTTGACCCGAACTATTTTTTTCTAATAAAGTAGCGGTAGGCTCATTTACTAGAATAAAATCACCGGTTCCACTTTCAAATACTCCGGCTCTTAGAGCAAGGGGAAGATTATTAATGATATGAACATTCATCATAGGGTAAAGATTATTTTTCCTAAGCAGATGTTCAAGGATAATTTCCTGATGTTTGCCACCTTTCACACCTATGATTATTTTATTCCTTGTATCTGACCACAAAAACTTTTCCTCATCCTTTCTGCCTAAAAGAAAAAACCCATTCTTAGTTGTTAGCTGACCTATGTATGCTAGATCAAATTTACTATTTTGTTGATAATAGTACATTCCTACTTCAGGATCACTAACCAATATGTCGTATTTTTCCTCAATCAATCCTGTTATAGAAGCAGTGTACATTGTTGTTTCTTGAAGCTTAACCGTCAAGTGTTCCTTTTCAAAAAAGCCCTTATTTAATGCTACATAAAGAGGTAAAAGCAATAAAGATTTTTCTTCATATCCCACTGAAATTGTGGCGAGTACTTCTTCTTTTTGGTTTTCTTTTTGAAGTGGAGTTGGCAAATTATAATAAATAAGTAAAACGATAGGAAGCAAAATAATAAAGAAAAAAAGAATAATCAAAAGGAATATCTTAATTTTCCCCATGATTTATTAACCCCCAGTAGTATTCTAGTATATTTTTACTATAGTCAATAGGGTCTGGTACTATGACAGTTATTAGCATACAAACATTTTATCAGCATAATGTTAATTAAGAATAATTAACCTTGACTAAGGGAGGAAAAGACAATGGGGATAAAGACCTTCCTAAAGAAAAGTAGAGATGTGATTATACATCCCAGTTTTTCATATGAGAAAAATTATAAAAGTGATATAAAGGCTGCTTGGCTTGGCTTTATGGTTGCTTTAGGCACTTGGTTTTTAGGTGGTTCATGTAGCTTGATTTGGGTTATAGTGAAGGGAGCGGGGGTTTATCAGTTTAATATGTATTTTTATTTATTAGGGATTTTAGGAGTATTAGTTGGAGGAATTGCAGCAGGAATGAAAAGTGTGGGTAGGGGATGGATTTACGGATTGTGGGTGGGTTTAATGCTGGGAACTTTAGGTGTTATCGTAAATTTGGAATTAGTTCCGGAACTCTATTCTTGGGTTGCAGTTGCTCGTCAACTGTTTGTGTGGGCATTATGGGGAATTACCGGGGGCTATATAGGTACACATCTTAGGGGTTCTAGGGTACAGGAGATGCATTCCTCTAGTGAAAAGCAGTATAAAAAAGGGTCTACAGGACATTGATATTAGAGTAACTCCAAGATAAATTCGTTAAAAAATACGAGTACAATAATCAATCGTTAATCATTGATTAGGTCTCGCATATTTTATAGATACATATCTATAT
>JAQUGH010000031.1:0-16686 GCA_028684195.1 Clostridia bacterium
TAAAACAAATTGGTGGCGGCGCAGGGACTTGAACCCCGGACACTGCGGGTATGAACCGCATGCTCTAGCCAGCTGAGCTACGCCGCCACGAAAAATATAAATGGAGCTAACGACCGGGCTTGAACCGGTGACCTTATCCTTACCAAGGATACGCTCTACCTACTGAGCTACGCCAGCATTGCTTCTTTTGGTTGCGGGAGAAGGACTTGAACCTTCGACCTTCGGGTTATGAGCCCGACGAGCTACCAACTGCTCCATCCCGCGACATTAAAATAAACAACTAAAACAATGACCAGCAGAAGTTATTATATAATAACTCTCATACACAGGTCAAGTTATTTTTATTTTTAAATTAATCCCGTTTTTCCAGATATTGTTCAAGCTTACGCTTCACTCTCTGCAAAGCATTATCAATAGACTTCACATGGCGTTCCAATTCTATTGCTATTTCTTGATAAGTTTTACCTTCAAGATAAGACATCAGTACCTGCCGCTCCAAGGAGCTTAAAATCTCACCCATTTTTTCTTCAATATCACAAAACTCTTCCCTATTTATAATTAGTTCTTCCGGATCAGTTATCTTTGAACCAGCTATAATATCCAGCAAAGTACGATCGGAATCTTCATCGTAAATAGGTTTATTTAATGACACATAAGAATTTAGAGGTATATGCTTTTGACGAGTAGCTGTTTTAATGGCCGTAATAATTTGCCTAGTAATACACAGCTCTGCAAACGCACGAAAAGACGACAGCTTGTCACAGCGAAAATCACGTATTGCTTTATATAAACCAATCATACCTTCTTGTACAATATCTTCCTTGTCAGCTCCAATAAGAAAATACGAACGAGCCTTTGCTTTCACAAAATTTCTGTATTTGTGAAGTAAATATTCCAAAGCTTCACCGTCGCCCTCTCTTACCATTTCCACGATATACTCATCTTCTAAAGCATCTATAGAATTTTGAAATTCGCGCTGCACGCCCAAGCTCATGTAATTATCCCTCCACCCCTAAGATCGAAGGTTCTAAAAATAACCTTTAATAATGTTATCATCGACCTTGCAAGATATTATCAATGATTGTAAACATTAATAATAATCAATAAACGCGTCCCAACCTGTCCACCGCATTTAATACATTATAACTGAAATTTCCTTAAACCGTCAAGTTCTACTTATCTCCAACTTTCTACGTCTTTATTTTTTCAAAATTGTACGGGTATTTTTAGATATTAAATGTGTGCTAATTAACTATCACACAGATTTCGTTGCCTAATGATTTCATACAAAAGAACTGCACCTGCAGCAGAAACATTTAATGAATTAACATGACCAACCATAGGAATGCTTACTAAAAAATCGCATTTTTCTTTTACCAATTTTCCCAACCCCCTTCCTTCACTCCCCAAAACAATAACCAAGGGTCCTTTTAAATTTGCTTCAAAATATTTTTGTTTACCTTCAACATCTGTACCCACAATCCAGCAACCCTTTTCCTTCAATTTATCCATGGTTTTTGGAAGGTTGGTTACACGTGCTACTGGTATATATTCAATCGCCCCTGCCGAAGCCCTAGCTACCCCAGATGTCAAAGAAACCGAGCGATGCTTTGGAATAATTATGCCATGAGCACCCACCGCATCCGCTGTTCTCATTATCGCACCCAAATTATGTGGATCCTCAAGACCATCTAGTATAATCAGAAAAGGTTCTTCACCTTTTTCTTGAACATTATCAACTATTTCCTCCCAATCTACATATTCTTTGACTCCTGTTTCTGCAATTATTCCTTGATGGATATTCCCCTCTGCTAAAACATCAAGTTTCTTTTTATCAACAAACTGATACGGTATATTTTTTATCTGTGCAATGTTAGTTATTTCTTTAATGTTCCCCTGCTTAATGCTTTGGGAAAACAAAATTTTACTAATCGGTCTCCCTGCTTTTAAAGCTTCCATTACAGAATTTTTACCCATAATTATTTCCACTTTATTCGCCTTCTTTAATCTCATTTTGTTTAAATATGCTACTCATTATCTCTCCTAGTCTTTCTTCTTTTCCTGCTAAAAAAAGATAGCCTATTAACGCTTCAAAGCCTGTACTTAACCTATACTCGAACACCTCTGTATTTTTGGGTATATGGGCACTCTTTGCATTGCGTCCCCTTCTGACAATATTTTTTTCTTCCTCAGTTAATGTAGCCTCTATTCCATGCAAAAATCTCGCTTGTGCAACTGCACTTACTAAAGAAGTCGCCTTTTTATGAAGCTTATTTACTTTCGCTATATCCTTATTTATTAAATAACGTCTCACATACAATTCATAAACAGCATCCCCTAAGTACGCAAGTACCAAAGGTGATACCTCTCCCGGTTTTTTATTTGGATACACCACCATAAAAATATCTCCTCCGCATCTCTAATTGCTATATGTATCGCAACAATCTTACAGGTATTTCCACCTCACTCCTTGGGGCGTATCTTCAAGAGCTATACCTACACTTTTTAATTCATCTCTAATATTATCTGCCGTGTTATAATCCTTACGCTCTTTAGCCTCGCAACGAACCTTAATTAATATTTGAATTAGAGGATCAATCAATCCGGAACACTCTTCCTCTGATTTCCTACTACTCATTTTTATTCCTAATACACTAGTTAGTTTTAAATACTCATTTCCTACTTTTTCAAAAAAGAGTTTTTCCTTAATACCAACCGTTTTCCCTTGTAATGAACTAATAATCCCATTAATACTTCTAGCAAAATCAAAAAGAACAGCAATAGCTAACGCTGTATTAAAATCATCATCCATCGCTTCTTCAAAACGTTGTTCGATATTTTGTAATTCCCTTGTGGATTTTTCTATAAACTCCAAAGAAAGCGTATCGTCCCCAACTTCTCTATCTTTTGCTTCTTCTAATAGTCTATACGCCGTTTCTAAACGTTCCAATCCTTTTCTTGCAACTTCTAATTTGTTATCATCAAAATCCAATAAACTACGATAATGCGTAGATAATAAATAAAATCGAACCACCTGTGGGGAATACTTTTGAAATATCTCCCTAATCAGAAAGAAGTTCCCCAAGGATTTTGACATTTTTTCTTGATTTACAGTAATAAAGCCATTGTGCATCCAATATTTAGCCATTAAAACGCCATTAAAAGCTTCTGATTGAGCAATTTCGTTCTCATGATGGGGAAATATTAAATCAAAGCCTCCTCCATGTATATCAAAACTGGTCCCTAAATACTTTTTTGACATAGCAGAGCATTCAATATGCCACCCTGGACGTCCCTGCCCCCAAGGGCTGTCCCACCAAAGTTCGCCGGGTTTTACCTTTTTCCATAAAGCGAAATCACCAGGATGTCTCTTCCTTTCATCCACCTTCACCCTAGCACCTGCCCAAAGATTTTCCAAGGTTCGCTTAGAAAGCTTCCCGTATTTCTTGAATTTACTTACCTCAAAATAGACATCCCCCTCAACAACATAAGCATATCCCTTTTTAACTAAACCTTCTACAAAGTTAATTATTTCCTCCATATTTCGGCTTACCCTTGGGTGAACCGAAGCTCTTTTTACATTAAGAGCATCAGCATCCTTGAAATATTCCTCAATATATTTTTCGGCCAAATCTAAGGGAAGTATCTCTTCTTTCTGAGCTTTATTAATTATCTTGTCATCAACATCGGTAAAATTCTGTATATACACAACTTCATATCCTACGTATTCTAAATATCGACGCACTGTATCAAATATTACCAAAGGACGTGCATTCCCTAGATGTATAAAATTATAAGTAGTTGGTCCACAAGTATACATCCCCACCGTTGACTTATTTATAGGTATAAATTTTTCTTTTTCCCCGGTTATTGTATTATAAATCTTCAAACCTTCCTTACTCATATCTTTTCGCCTCCTTTTGTATTTTTTGACTCTAGTTTTTCAATACGTTCTTGCAGATTCAATAGTAATTCAGAAATAGGATCAGGCAACTTATTATGCTCTAAATCAACTGTTGATATAGGTTCTTTTCTTACCACCCGTCCTGGCACACCAACAACTGTTGAATTATCAGGTACCTCTTTTAATACAACAGAACCTGCTCCTATTTTAACATTATTTCCTACTTTAAAAGAACCCAAAACCTTCGCTCCAGCACTAATAACAACGTTATCCCCTATCGTTGGATGCCGTTTCCCTTTTTCTTTACCTGTTCCACCTAAAGTCACCCCTTGATATATTGTAACATTACTCCCAATTTCCGTGGTTTCCCCTATAACCACTCCCGCTCCATGATCAATAAATAGTCCTTCTCCAATCTTAGCACCGGGATGAATTTCTATTTGTGTCATAAACCGATTAATTTGAGAAACCACACGTGCCATGACGAACCAGTTCTTAAGGTACAATTTGTGTGCCAGCTGATGTAAAATAATAGCATGAAACCCAGGGTAACAAAAAATTACTTCCAAAACACTTTTTACTGCAGGATCACGTTCAAATATAACTTTAACATTCTTTTTTAACCAAACTAACATAAAAAGCACCCTCCTTTTATCGCCCTTTTAACCCCAAAATGATTGTACCAAAAACAAAAAATTCCTCATCTCATACAGAGACGAGGAATTCGCGGTTCCACCCTGTTTGGAAACCGACCTATCTTAACCATCACATTTATAGATCTGATTATCCCAACTTATATTGTCTTAACGCGACATAACACGGTATAACCTTACGTATCAGGCATACAACTCCGAGGTGCATTTCATCCTATCCTACCTAAATGGGCTTCCAGTCGATGACCCATTCTCTCTGTTGATTTGATTAGGATTACTTCTCCTCTTCTTCGTTTAATGATAGTATATGTAGTACCTCACCCTTTTGTCAATACACAATAATAATTTTTCCTTACATTCATGCCCCAATATCTTATAAAGCTTCACTTTATATCATCAATTGAACAAACAGCATAAGCAGCAATTCCTTCTTTTTTCCCTGTAAAGCCTAAGCCCTCAGTTGTAGTAGCCTTTACACTTACATACTCCTTAGCTATTCCCAAGGCAGCAGCTAAATTATTCCTTATTTCTTCCCGATACTGCGCAAGCTTAGGTGCTTGGGCAACAACTGTACAATCGACATTATTACAAATATAGCCTTTCTCTAATAAAATATCTACCACTTTTTTTAACAAATACACACTCGAAATATCTTTGTACTGAGCATCACTATCCGGAAACAGAAAACCTATATCTCCTAATGCCGCAGCCCCAAGAAGAGCATCTATCACAGCATGTACCAACACATCCGCATCGGAATGTCCCGATAACCCTTTTTCATATGAAACATACACTCCTCCAAGGATTAAACTTCGTCCATTAGCAAAAGCATGCACATCATAACCAAACCCAACTCTCATTCAATTTCACCCTTTATATCTAATTAACATTTCTTCGCTTAATACTATCTAGACCATCAAGCTTCACTTTCCCTTGAATAAACATCAAATCTTCCGGTGTAGTTACCTTAATATTCTCATATTCTCCTCGTACCATATGAACCTCAACCCCCATATTTTCCACTAAAGAGGCATCATCAGTCCCTCTCAATCCTGATAGCTTCGCTTCTGTATAAGCTTTTAATATTAACTTCTTCTCAAACACCTGTGGTGTCTGTACATGCCATAGGCTCTGGCGTGGCGGAGTCCCTTGCACTGTAAAATCAGGATTTATTATTTTTATAGTATCTTTAGCTGGTACTCCCACAACCGCAGCTTTCTTTTCAAAGGCTACCTTAAGTACATTATCGATCGTTTGCAAGGAAATAAGGGGTCTCACACCATCGTGTACTACCACCCAAGACGTCGTATCATCTAAATTTTGCAACCCACTATATACAGAATCTTGACGTTCTTCACCGCCAGAGACAATATTTATAACTTTAGTAAAACCGTATTTTTCCACAATATCTTTTTGACAATATTTTATATATTCTTCCCTTGTCACTAGTACAATATTATCAATAAGCGGATGCTCTTGAAACTTCTTAACTGTATACGCTATAAGAGGATGCCCACTAATCTCGATAAATTGCTTACTGATACATCCTCCAATTCTTTTCCCCTGCCCTGCACAAAGTATAAGTGCTGACACCTTACCCAATTGCATTCACCTCGTACAAGTTTTTTTTATCACTAAACTTAGGTTTTGCAAAAATCATCCGACCAGCTGCTGTTTGTAACGCACTTGTTACCACAACACGAATCGTTTTATTTATATACTTTTCCCCGGATTCCACGACAATCATAGTTCCATCATCCAAATACCCAATACCCTGTTTAGATTCTTTCCCGACCTTAATTATTTGTACATCCATTTCTTCTCCAGGAAGGAAAATCGGTTTTAAAGCATTAGCTAATTCATTAATATTAAGCACTCTAATTCCTTGGAACTCTGCAACTTTATTTAAATTATAGTCATTTGTAAAAATTTCTCCCTTCATAAGCTGAGCCAATTTTACTAATTTACTATCCACTTCTTGTATATCAGGAAAATCCTTCTCAACAATTTGAACTCTCACCTCTAATTCTTTACGCATTTTATTTAAAATATCAAGTCCTCGTCTTCCCCTAGTTCTCTTTAATGGATCTGACGAATCCGCTATATGACGCAATTCCTCTAACACAAAATTAGATATTACTAACGTACCTTCAATAAACCCACTTCTACATATATCTGCAATTCTACCATCTATAATTACGCTCGTATCAAGTATCTTATAAACCTGTCCCGTTTCCTTGTTCAGAATAGCTGCTTTTTCTCCCTCTTTGTCCTTGTCTTTGTCCTTATCTTTGTCTTTGTTACCAAACTTGGGGAAAATATTAAATATATTTATTAATTCGTCTTTCTTTTTATACCCAAGACTAATTCCTAAATAACCAAATAAAATACTACTGATTATGGAAACATAGTTGCCTACAAAAGGAATTCTAGCAAGGGATGAGCCTAATAAGCTCGCAATTATAAGTCCAATAATAAGTCCTATGGCAGCACCCATTAAATCACCCAATGGCATCTTTTGTAACTTTTTTTCTACCCATTCCATCATTTGAATGATCTTTGAAAAAATAGCAGGAGCTATACTATATCCTAGTAGTCCCAATATCAAACCTATTACCACTACAATGGTTATCTTTAAAATAAAATTTGGTACGGGAAGAAAGCCAATATTTATCAACGTATATCCTATAGAAATACCACCAGCAAGAAATGAAAAAGCAAAGATAAAACGTGCTACTCTTCTCACGGCAATTTCACGCCCCCCTTCGTAACTTATTTTTCATTATTATACGCAAAGGGCAAAATTTAAGCAAGTTAAATTGTCATTTTCTTTTAACCTACCCCTCAAATATCTAAAAGAAAAGCACCCTTTTTAATTGGTGCTTTATGCTAAATACTTCTGTAGAAGCTCCTTGATATCATCCTCTTGCTCGCCTTTTACGAGAACAAGCTCACTCAATAATATTTGACGAGCATTATCAAGCATCTTTTTTTCACCGGTAGATAACCCTTTCTCTTTATCACGAGCAGCTAAATTTCTTACCACTTCGGCTAATTCATATACATTACCACTTTTTATCTTTTCCATATTGCTTCTATATCTTCTATTCCAATTTCCAGACATAGGCGAATCTTTTTGTTGAAGAACACCAAAAACCTCCCCTACCTCTTCTACTCCAATAATCTTTCTTAGACCAACAGATTCAACATTTGATATTGGTACCATTACCTTCATTTCTCCCATGGGTATCCGCAAAACATAATAGCTACGTCTTTCTCCTAATATCTCTTTATCTTCAATTGATTCTATTACGCCTGCTCCATGCATAGGATACACAATTTTATCACCAATTTTAAACATACTTTCACCCCCCGTAAGAGCTAATAATATTATTCTATCAAATAAAAGCTCGTATGTCAAAAAATAATATTATATATCATTGTACTCTATATAGTCAATGTTTAAATGCAATAAATTTTGCTTATTTAGCAAAATTTATTGCATTTACAAAACAAAAATAACCCCAGTACCAACGAAACATTTGTACTGGGGTTATTTTAAGCCGCAATTATATATGTGCTAACTGCTCATATAAATGATCATTAAGTATTTTAATATAAGTACCCTTCATCCCCAAAGAACGTGCATCAATAACTCCCGCACTTTCCAGTTTTCGCAAAGCATTGACTATAACCGAACGGGTAAGCTTGTACTCTTCCGCCAATTTACTAGCTACGAGGAAACCTTCTGAACCTTCAATTTCGTTGAAAATATATTTTACTGCTTCCAATTCAGAATATGAAAGTACCTCCAATGCTAACTGCACAACATTTTTTTTACGTGCCTCATTTTCCATATGATCATTTGCGTTTCTTAGTATTTGCATTCCGGCTACACTAGCTCCATATTCTGCTAATATTGTCTCAGCTGGCGTATATAGCTTTTCCTCTCTGGCATAAACAACAGTTCCCATTCTCTCGCCGTTTCCAAAAATAGGTGATACGATGCAGTCATAATCTCCGTCATTAACAGTAACATTTACTTCTGTATGATTATACCCCAAAAGCCACTGCAACCTGTCTTCAGAAAGCTGACCATTTGAAAAATCTTTTTCAGGAAATACTCCACCATGCGTTGTAACAATTTCACAGCTCCCTAATAAATTACCTTTTTTACCCACAATATAAACATTGGATTCTATCATACGAGATAATTCACCTACTATAGAATTAAAATCCAAAGTTTGCCCTGCCGATTTTTGAAGTAACTGGTGCAGAACTCTAGTCTTTTCTAACAACAACTGCATTTCCACAATACGTCCCTCCTAATTTTAAATAATTTTTTTGGTTGTTGTTAGTATTATTACCATCATTTGGTATAATATACGTTACTTATTAAATTTTATACAACAATTTATAAGTTTCTCCCAAACTACAAAAGGGGAAAAAGAAAAAGCAAAACTTTTACTCATTCTTTATTTAATAAAAAAAATATTATACATTTTCATAGCGGCAGGACCAAGTAAAACTATAAAGATACTTGGAAATATGAAAAGAACCATCGGAATAAGCATTTTAACTGGCGCCTTCATCGCCTTTTCCTCTATCCTTTGACATCGTGCAAGGCGCACCTGTTCAGCTTGAGTACGTATAACTTTGCTAATAGGAACACCCAACTGATCCGCCTGAATCATTGAACCTATAAAAGTCAAAAGATCGTCAACTCCCGTTCGTTGTCCTAAATCCTTAAGCGCCGTACGCCGTGCCTTTCCCATCTGCACCTCTTGCAGCATTTTCCTTAATTCATTGCTTAACGCTCCATGTGATTTTTCTGTAACCCTATAAAGAGCAGCATCAAAACCTAACCCAGCATCTACGCTAACCGTTAAAAGATCCAACATATCCGGTAACTCCTTTTGTATTTCTCCCTGTCTTTTCCTTACTAACATCGTCAGATACAGCTTGATTATGACAGTTCCCGTTATTCCACCCAACAAAGCAAAACTTACTTGCATAAAAATATCCCGTCCTGGTAATATTGCTAACAACCAAAAAACTAACATCAAGAATATTGTCATAACATATTGTACAGTTTGAAATTCCTGCGGATTTAAATTCCCGGGAGTTCCTGCATACTGTAATGTTTGTTGTAACTTATCCCTACTTTTAGCGGGAATAAAACGAGTAACAACCTGTGAGGTCATTACAAGAATTGGTCTAATTACTCTTTCGCTAAAAGGCTTGCTTAACTCGTCCTCCTCCATTTTCTTTTGAAGTATTTGACTGGTAATTATTTTTTTTAATCTATTTGCTATTAACATCTTATCCTTCATAAGGTAATTTAAAAAAATAACAGTCAAAGTTGAAGAAAAGATAAACGTCATTACTACTATCTTTACCATGATTTTCCCCTCCTCATCCTTCCATGTTTTTAAAACTACATATCAATTGCAATTACTTTTCTTATAATAAGTACACCTATCATTTCACTTACTATTGACCCCATTAACAGTATCCTCCCTATTGTAGAATTAAACAGCGGCATCATGTATTCATAATTTATCATTAATATTACCAATATTAAAAAAGGCGGCATAAGTCCAATGATAATACCAGATATTTTACCCTGAGCAGTCATTGTCTTTATCTCGCCTTGAATACGAATACGTTCCCTAATAGTGTGAGATATTTTATCCAAAACTTCCGCTAAATTACCACCAATCTGCCTCTGAATGAGAACAGCCGTCACTATCAATTCCAAATCCTCACTAGGTATTCTACTCGTCAGATTGTTTAACGCTTCTTCCGTTGTCGTACCTAAATTTATTTCTCGAAATGTTCTGGCAAATTCTTTTCCAATAGGATCAGGCATTTCATGGCTCACAAGTTCCAAAGATTGTATAAAGCTATACCCCGCTCGTAAAGAATTGGCTAGAATGGAAAGTGCGTCACTCAACTGTGAATTTAATTTTTTCAATCTTCTTTGTTGAGTGACTTTTACTACAATGTCCGGAGAAATTGCTCCCAATAAACAAAAAATTATCCCAGCAACTAAATTTTGAGTCAAAGTAAATATAACAAAACCCGGTACAAGAATGCACATTAGCCAAATTAATAAGTATTCTTCACCTCTTAGAGGAATATCCGCCTTCAACATTTTCTCCTCCAAAGGCTTAATTATTCCCTTGCGTTTTAAAATTTTTTCCATCAAATTAATAATTTTGTTTACGCTTATAAAAATCCCTTTGTTTTTTTCTACCCCTACTTCATCACTTTGTTCAGTAATCCCCTTTAATCTTTTTATTCTTATTTCTATTTTCTTTTTATCTTTATTTATCCAATTTCCCAAAGCAACTATCACCAATACAGAAGTCAAAAAGCCCATACCGCTTATGAAAAATATTTTCATGTTTCTACACCTCACAATATTCTGAAATAATTACATAAATAGATCGTCAGGAACATGTACCCCTGCTGTAAACAACTTCTCCATAAATTTAGGTCTTACTCCCGTTGCTTTAAAATTCCCCTGCATTTTGTTGTGATCGTCAACACCTTTATTTTCATATATAAAAATATCCTGTAAAGTAATAATTTCCTGTTCCATTCCCACAACTTCGGTAAGGTAAGTGATTTTCCGACTTCCATCACGAAGACGTGATTGTTGAACAATCAGATCAAAGGCAGCTGTCATTTGCTCACGAATAGCTCTTATAGGTAAATCCATCCCTGCCATTAAAACCATGGTCTCTAAGCGTGAAAGTATATCTCGTGGTGAATTAGCATGTCCCGTAGTTAGCGAGCCATCATGACCGGTATTCATGGCTTGAAGCATATCAAGAGCTTCACCGGAACGAACTTCTCCCACAATAATTCTTTCTGGTCTCATACGAAGGGCATTACGAACCAAATCTCTGATGGTAATTGCACCTTTCCCTTCAATGTTAGGTGCTCTACTCTCAAGAGTAATAACATGCTCCTGACAAAGTTGAAGCTCTGCTGCATCTTCTATGGTAACAATCCGTTCTGAATGTGGTATAAAGGAGGAAAGAACATTAAGTGTACTAGTTTTACCACTACCTGTACCTCCAGAAATTATTATATTTAATCTTGCCTTTACACAGGCCTCCAAAAAAGCGGCCATTTTAGGAGAAAGTGTACCAAACCTAATCAAATCACTAATTGTTAGTGGATCCTTAGAAAACTTACGAATAGTAATAACAGGACCAATCAGGGAAAGTGGGGGAATAATAGCATTTACCCTAGAACCATCAGGAAGACGTGCATCAACCATCGGCATAGACTCATCAATTCTTCGACCTAAAGGTGATACTATTTTATCAATAATATGTAAAACATGTTGATCATCCCTAAATGTCACCGCCGTCTTCTCAAGTTTTCCCTTCCGCTCTACGAAAACCTGATTAGCACCATTTACCATTATTTCAGATATATCCGGATCCTTTATTAAGGATTCAATAGGTCCAAATCCCACTACTTCATCTAAAACTTCTAAAGTTATTTTTTGTCGTTCTGTTCTGGGTAAATTGGCGGCGTCCTTGTCTACGATAATGTTTACAAGTTCTTCCACTCTTTCACTAAGTTCCTCGCCTTTCAAAAGCTCCTCTTGCTTTTTGTCCTTAAATTCCATGTCAAGAATTTCAATTACTTCTTTATGCACATTTATTTTAAGTTCCCTATAAGGATCTATTACACACTGTTGTTTATTCTGCTCGCCTGCTCCTTGAGTAGCCTTAATATGTCTTTCCTTTTCCAAACGTTTCAATAGCGACATTTTATTTCACCTCTACTTAAACAAACGTCTAAAAAAATTTGTGCTTTTTCGTTCATAAAGATCATTTTGATACCCTCTATCCTTAATAACAATTTCTGATAAATTTTGAAGTGCTAGACTTACTTTAGCTGTAGGATTTGATAAAACAAAGGGAATCCCTTCATTCAATGCAGGTACAACTATTTTCCCCTCACTGGGAACCTGTGCAGCTATAAGAAATTCTATGGTTTCTTCGGCATCCTTACTTGTTATTCCCATATCCTCAGAAGCTCTGTTCAAAACAAGTTTTGCTTTACCTTTTTGGTGTAGTGATTCCAAAATTCCTAAACTTAGTTTAACGTTTTTGATAGTGGCTAAATCCATGGCAAGAACTACTAAAATCTGGCTAGATAAATCTAACGCACTTAGATTTGTTTCATTAAAATGAGGTGGTGTATCAATAATTATATAGTCATAATAATTTTTTAATACTTTAATAATCTTCTCAACCTGTTCAATTGTTATCAGCTCGGCATATTCAGGTCTTCCGGGTGCAGGAAGCATTTTTACACCTGATTTATGTGGAATTAAATAACTTTCGAGTAAGTCTATATCCAATTCGTTGCCCTCCTGGGCAAGCTCCGAAATCGTTCTTTTAGGATATACATTTAAAAAAATAGCTACATCCCCAAACTGAAAATCGAGATCAATTAATACCACTTTTTGCTTGCTTTTTGCAAGAAGAACAGCAAGATTTACAGCAATAGTGGTTTTCCCAACTCCACCTTTAGTGCCAAATACTGTTATTACTTCACCCTTTTGTGGTTGGTCTTTTTCTCCTCCTTGAAGCCTCTTCTTTTCCATTTGATACGCATTTTTAACAGTATTAATAAGATCATCATTGTTAAAAGGTTTTACCAAATAATCACGGGCACCTGATATCATCGCTTTGCGCAGATATTCTTGCTCACCTTGAACACTAATAACTACCACAGAGCATCCCGAAACTTCCGCTGTTATCTTCTGTGTAGCAGCGAGTCCATCCATTCCAGGCATATTTATATCCATTAATATTACATTGGGTTGAAGTGATTTGCTTTTTTCGTAGGCCTCTGTCCCATTTGCGGCTTCACCAACTACAATTAATTCTTCATCAAAAGAAAGCATTCGACGAATATTTTCCCTAGTATCTTCATTATCATCAGCAATTAAAAGTTTGATCGTTTCCATACAACCCCTCCTTACTTAAAAAAATCACGAGTTTGAAAAGGCATAGCTTGCACTGTATCAGTATCTATGGGAGACCGTAGTATGATTCTAATAACCCCTTTTTGGTTAGCCAATAAAAGGACACGAGCTTCCTCAACCGTTACTGCCAGAGTTAAAGTGCTTTTTCCAACCTGTTTATTCTTATCTTGATTTTTCCCAATTTCAAGATTTCCTCCAACCGCCAAGATACCCACATCCTGAAGAACAACAAAAGAATACAAGCTTTCATTTTCTCCCGAACTATCAGGTATTGAAGCTACAGCCATCACATCAACCCGATCCCCTGGTTTTAATAATCCAGCAACACCACTAACTTCATCCACAGGAATACTCATCGCTCTTTTCCCAGGTGGCACAAGATATGCTAGTCCATTTTTAACATCATCCTTTGTAACTATTTTACTTTTTAAAAGCTGTTCTCCTTCCACAAGCGGCACAATACTAATAGTTCCGATTGCATCTTCCGTTTTTCGCAATGCTTGAGGGTGAATAACATCAACTGGTAGCTCTTTTATGCTTACCATTTTACTGTCCAATAAAGTACTGGAAGTCACATCACAACTTACAATAACTACTTCTTCTGTATTCTCATTAACCATCTTGTTTTCCACTTTAACCAAAAAATCGTAAATTAAATAACTGGTTAAAAGCCCAAATACTACTGCCAACAAATAAATCCACTTATTTTTCATAGCTTAACCTCCCCCTCAACGAGTTAAACGTGGACAATATACTCCATAATCCGCATCAATACTTTCTGAAGCTTCTCCAGAAATACATGTACGTACAAATTTGCCCCAAACATTGTTCTCGTTGCCTTGTCCATCTACTCCTTCAAGGAAAACCATTGCAAACCCCTTAACCTCAACATCTTTGTTCCCACAAGCCTCAACAACAGGAACTATAATTAAACGTGAACAATCAAGTTCATAACTCTCACTCGTACAAACCGGAGTATGTTTGCATTGCTCTATGCGAAATTGAACCCCTTGGCTTGTTGGACCGGACATAGTACCATTTTTCACATTAAGTATATCGCCAATTTTGATTTCTTCTTGATAACCATATTTAATATTTTCTCTATAGGTATTGGCATCATTGCCTCCCAAACGCAGAGCGCCAAACCATCCACAATGGTGAGCACCTCCCGGTTGTCCTCCTGCACCCCTCTTTAATAAATATTCTTCATTATAATATAGCTCCTGTTCCTCTATACTAAAAGGTGCAATCCCCACTACCGAAGATACAGGTGCTACTTTAGCCATCGCACTTCTTTGAACATCTGTCGAAGAATATCCAAGCACCTGTGCAAAGAAATAATTTACATGTCTAGTTGCTTGCACATTAATACTTTTATTATCCTCATCTACCTGAATATCCACATTCTCTAATGATACCCCATTTTTAACTGCATAACTTTCCGCTAATTGATAAGCTGCTTCAGACGAATCAGGAAGGCCTTGTATTCCTGCCAAAGCTGCAGCATCTACAGCATTAACAATCCTTGCCTCCTCAATATATGTCACCCCAATATCAACTACCAGTGCTAACATACCTATAAGTGCAGTCACAGCCAAAGTCATCAGCACTGCTACCGCACCCTTTTCTTCAAGAATGTTTTCTTTCATCCTTTGAATAAACATTCTCAACAACTCCTTCATTTTCATTCCAACCTCATTACCGAAGTTCCAGAAACATTAATGGGATTCCCCGTTATACTGGAAACTATAGGGATATACAAAACAACCGGAAAACTTACTGATACTTCAATATCTCCGCCACTGCCAGAACCTGTTCTTACTATCGAAACAGAAACCTGAGTTGGATCTTGAGACGAAAGAATAGATCCAGTTCCATTTTGTATTTTGTTAATAATTTCACTATCACTTGCCCCAACTGAACCACAACGTGCTCCATCTCTCGCACTATGAATCACCATGATTTCAGCTCCTATAACACGACCAAATTCAATAATCCCAAAAAGTAAAAGTAATAATAAAGGAAGAACAATTGCCATTTCTACTAAACCTTGTCCTTTTTTTTCACTAAATATATTTTTTATCATCTCAACTCACCCACAGTAAACAAATCATCGTTCCCAAAGAAATTGCTAAGCCATAGGGAAGAGTCTCAAAATCATTACCATCATTATCGTCAATACGAGCTAAATTCCAAATTTTAAATTGGGAAATAAGAAACACCTTTATTGCCCTGCCTATGCAAAGCAAAGATGATAATAATACTCTTTTTCTTAACATGAATATAATAGCAAAAGCCCCTCCGACAAGGGCTGCCGCAAGAAACGCATATAGTACAAACGTCGTTCCCTTAAAAGCTCCTACCATTCCTAGAAGCTTGACATCTCCCGCTCCTATCCCTCCAAGAATATAAGGAATCAAAAGTAAAGCTAATCCTACGAAAATTCCTTTACCACAAAAGGCAACACCTTCTAAGCCTAATAAATATACATTTATTATAAACGCTGCTAAAATAGCAGGAAATATTATTATATTTAAGACCTTACGATATTTCAGGTCAGTGTAACAGCACATTAGCAAAGCACCAAATAAAGTCACATCTACAGCTCTCACACTAAACACCCCCCTGATTCAAGCAAGCGATACATTGTATACAATTAATATATACCGAAAAATATGAACAAGATTGCTAGCAATAACCATATGATACTGATTGAGCCTTACTTAGAACTAAGTAAGGCTCAATCCTCCCCCAGTCAAAAATTAACTCCCTGCTAGTTATGATGCATTATCTATCTTACCCGCCGCTTCAGTAAATTTGTCTGCTATGGCAGGTCCTAACAAAACTAACGCTGCTATACAACCCACTGCTACCAATGCTATTATAAGTCCATATTCTGCCATTCCTTGCCCTCTTTCATCGCTAACAAACCCTTTTACTGCTTTAAACATTCAAATCTCCCCTTCCCTTTAATTAATTGAATTTGAAGAACTTGTCCGCTTCTTCTTCTTATTGTACAAGCAGTAACAAAAAAAAGGTATCCGTCATACCTCCCGTATTTAAAAGTATTTAGTCCTACTTTGCATTTCATGTCAGTCCCAGTCGAA
>JAQUGH010000031.1:16786-18905 GCA_028684195.1 Clostridia bacterium
AATTTGAAGAACTTGTCCGCTTCTTCTTCTTATTGTACAAGCAGTAACAAAAAAAAGGTATCCGTCATACCTCCCGTATTTAAAAGTATTTAGTCCTACTTTGCATTTCATGTCAGTCCCAGTCGAAATAGTAACATACTACCAATAAGAGCAGGACTTATGTCCTGCTCTTTAACAATAGTTTAACAATGGTTGAACAATAGTTGAACAATAGTTGAACAATGGTTGAACAGTGGTTGAACAGTGGTTGAACAGTGGTTGAACAGTGGTTGAACAATGGTTTTCCTGTCCAACTGACCAACCGACCAACCGACCAACCGACCAACTGCTTAACTATCGTTCAGCTATCGTTCAACAATCGCTTCCTCTGTTCTCTTCTAACTTCCCTCCGAAAAGCATATATCCCATATAATATATAAAATATAATTAATCCGCTTAACAACAGCTCTCCCATATCCTCCCCACCATCCTCACTATACAACCAATATATGCCGGAAAGGATAAAAGGTTACTTTACAACACTACTAGATGATGCTTTATCGCAAAAAGAACCGCTTGCGTTCTATCATCTACTTCAAATTTTCTAAAGATGCTCGTAATATGATTTTTAACCGTTTTTTCACTTATATTCAATCCTCTGCCAATTTCCTTATTACTATAACCCTTAGCCATCAATTGGAGTACATCTGTTTCTCTTTCGGTCAACGTCTCCCATCGTTCTTTATCTTTGCGAAGCCTAGACAAACGATTGATTTCTCCAAATAACTTAGCAGTAATACAAGAGTCAATCACTGAATTCCCATCTGCCACTGTTTCAATCGTTTCTATCAGCTTATCTGGTTCAATATCCTTTAGTACATATCCCGAAACTCCTGCCCTTACTAATTCAAACACATACTCTTCATCTTGGTTAATGGTTAAGGCAATAATCCCTATCTCGGGGAATTCTCGTTTTATTACTCTTGTAGCCTCAATCCCATTAATTCCTGGCATATTTATATCCATAAGCATAATATCTGGTTTTATTTTACGAGCTATATTTATTGCTCCTTGTCCATCGCCCGCTTCATCTACAACTATTAATTTCTTATTAAATTCTAATATTTTTCTCAAGCCCTCTCTGACAAGAGGATGATCATCTATAATAACAACTCTAATCTTATCATTTTCCAATTTTATCTCTCCTTTAACCGTCTAAAGGAACAATAGCAAGCACTTCCGTACCTTCTCCTATTTTAGAGTCAATATATAATTGTCCACCTAATATATCTAATCTTTCCTTCATCCCCATGATACCATAGCTACCTGATTTTGGGTTTTTTATACACTCTGTAGCATCAAATCCTTTGCCATCATCATTAATTCTAACCACAATACGTTGACTTTCGATTGTTAATTGAATGCTTATGTTCTTCGATTTTGCATGTTTTGTAGTATTTTGTAAAGATTCCTGAATAATCCTATATATAGCAACTTCTAAAATTGAATCCAACCTCCGCTGCTGTCCTACGCACTTTATATCAACATTAATATCATATCGTTCTTTTATATTTTCTACATATCGAGAAATAGCGGGTATTAAACCTAAATCATCAAGCGTCATCGGACGAAGATCAAAGATTATACGACGAACATCCTGCAAACTTTTCTTGACCATTTCCCTTAATTCAGATAATTCCTTCCGTATCTCACCTCGATCAAGATCAAGCAATTTTTCGCAAACCTCTGTTCTTAATACAACATTTGCCATAGATTGTGCCGGACCATCATGAATTTCCCTCGCTACTCTCCTCCTCTCTTCCTCTTGTGCTTGAATTATCCTTGGAGCCAATTGTCTCCTCTGCATAACAACTTCCAACTGATCGTTAATTGTTTTTAGATTTCCTCCCAAATAATCAAATACCACACCTACTTGAGTAATAAGTCCTTCTGCTTTCCCCATAGTTGCCTGAAGCCTTTTCAGACTAAGCTCTAACTCATTTCTTCTAAGTTTTAATTGCTTTTCTCGTTCCCGTAAAGAACCTAACTCCACCTGATATTCCATAGCAGCATCATAAATCTTGTGAACTTCTTTTTCTGAATACTTTTCAAATTGCCTACTCACTTCCATCAAGCGCAG
>JAQUGH010000032.1 GCA_028684195.1 Clostridia bacterium
ATAAACGAGTTTTCAAAACAATAATCAATTACTTTATCAATAAGCAATTTTGCAGAATCATAATTTTCGATATGCTCGTCGATAAGACATAAAATTCGATTTGGATGACTGTGCGATTCCTGAGGAATACTCCTCAGGAAGGGCAACAGATTAATGATAGGGGGTATTCCTATCTCTAATCTGTTGTCAATAACGCCTTGAAAATATTGAACTTCCGTTTCTTGCCCCTCATATACCAGTATATATTTTCTTTTTTCGTTTTGAGGTATATTAAAATGTGTTGTTCTTTCACCAAATCTTTTAGGGATTCTCATAGCTTATCATCCTCCTTAACAGGAAAGATGGTGCTAAATATTGGTACACCTCCATATCGGCCCTCCAAATAGGCCTTATCAACCTTTTTATCAAATCTCACATTATATTCATCAAGAGAATACATTTCCGTTGCACCATTTAAAGCTTTATTTGCAATCCAAATTTCATCTTGACGCAACAAACCAAAATCTAATAGCCTAGACTCGTGGGTTGTAATAACTAATTGAATATTTCTCTTTTTAGCAGCAGTCAGGAACTCCTGAATAAACTTATATGTGAGTTGAGGGTGTAAGCTTCGATCAATCTCATCAATAATATAAACTTTGCTTTCTCCTGAGAAGAGAATTTCTATTAAATCCAGAATTCTTCTCGTTCCATCTGATTCCTCTGAAAAGTCGAAAATAGCATCATTTCCATGGTTAAAAACGATTGTAGCTACTTCCAATTCATCATCTTTACCCATCGAAATTACGTAATACATATCATTAATTCTGATTGATATAGAAAGAACTTTAATTTCATTTTTCTTTGCTATCTTCCATTCATTTATATCTTCCTCTAATTGTTCATATACAACCTTTGGCAATTGCTGTTGTAGTTGTTCTAAAGATGACTTTTTTTCCTCATAGTTTGTTATACCAGTTCCTAAACAGCTAATTATTCTGCATACTTCATCTTTGTTTGTTGCATCTCTGAAGTAAGAATAATCCGATATTGGTCTATTAGGGTAATTTACATCTAATCGGTTCTCAAACCATTCAAAGACATCTTTAAAAATTGTGAGTTCATTCTTTTCCTTATATAGTTCGTTCTTTGCTCTGTTCATTTCATTAAGGAAAAGAATCTCTGTATTATTTTTGCTGTCATCAGAATAAACGTTAAATTTATTCTTTAGTGCCGTTGATGTAATCCTTAAATCCGATTGGAATTTTCCATTTACAATATCTCTGCTAAAGATAATCTTATCGTTACCGGTTGGACTTAATTGAATTAGCCATTCTGATATTATTTGATTCTTTCCCAATAGGATTTCAAAACCATATGCATAGCTATCATTATTAATTAATATTTCAAATTCAAAATAGGATGGTTTATTGGCGTAACTTGCATCCAGTTTAAAAGGTAATATTTTACCTTTTTTAGGTATGCCTCTGATTATAGCCGTTTGAGCATATTTAAAACTTGAAATCAAATTGGATTTCCCGGATGCATTCGCTCCAAAAATAGCTGCAAACTTCAATAACTTTAATTTATCCGCATCAACAATACGATCCGATTTGCTTTTTGTCTTACCTTTTATCAAAGAAAATTCCTGTACTTCTTTAAAAGACAAAAAATTTCCCACATTAAATCTTACTAACATAACCGTCACCTCCATTATCATTATATGTGAAAAAATCACATTTGTAAATATCATTGACAAGATTATTAAAAATTATTCCCGCGCAAAAAGTGAATTTATCTCTTTTTAATGCAAAAAGCGAGATTTTTCAACTCTAATGCTTGATAATTATAAAAAGAGAATGCTGGTTAAAGCCGACATTCTCCTTTTATCTCCTAGTCTTTAATTTTATATTTCTTGAAAGCCTATGTAAACAGCATAGAAAACCAACTATCTTCTTGTCTACTATGGCGAAACTGGCACCAGTGACAAGTAGACAACTTGCCCCGCTAAGAATACCCAATAGAAAGAAAAATCGGCTTATCTTCGGTCTTTGCTTTTGCAAAGGCTTCATCACACCACGGAAACCAATTCACAGGATTATGTGCGTGCTGCAACAAATAAGGAGACTTCTCATTAATTAATCTATTGGGTACTTTGTTGGAGTTAGGCATAGCATCACCTTCTTTCTATTTTTATTTACGAATTATTTTACCCAAAATTATAAAGGATACTTCCAAAAGTACCCTTCATGAACAAACTTTTTAACTGTAAACCCATAAGAGTAGGGTGTTGTTGTATAATTTCACCACAACCCTGTCGTAAAAAAATTTTAAATATCATTGTCTTCGGGTATCTCTAACATATCCTCATTATCATCAGTCGGCAAATTAAGTCGTCTTGTGTTATAGATTGCATATTCCTGCAATACTTTACGCTCCATTTGCTCTCTTGAGATACTTCCTACACCTTGTGAAATTTCACGACTAATGCTTCTACCACCCTCAATTTGAACTTGTGAGTAATAGTTACAAGTTCGGTTTTCGGTAAGTTCGCTGTCTTCATATATATGCTTAATATGTTTTGTGATATTTTGAGATGTGGTTTGATATAATTGAGCAATATTTGCCTGTGTAAGCCAAACCGTACCATCTTCCATAAATACATCAATCTTTGTTTCACCTGTTTCAGATTGATAAATTAAAATTTCGCCGTTTTGATTATTACTTATTGTTCTCACCTCTTTGGTCATCAAAGAAACGCCAACCTGTATCATCAAGTAGTTTATTTATTTAAATCCTTGCCTTGGCTTCCTTTGACACAACATTACCCATCTTCTCAGCATATCAAACATAACCAAAGTACCTAAATTTATCGGCCCTTCAAATATAAACGCAAATAATAAAAATATTAACATAAGAATATTTTTTGCAACAGCTATTCTTACACCCAAAATATTTTGAATAACCAACATAGAACTATCCATAGGTGAAGGAGCAAATTCTGCCTGTAAATACATAGCAACACCTAATCCTATAAATATGATGCCAAATAAAAATAGTACCACCTTGCACCCAAATATTGATATTTTCCAATAATATTTTAGAAAAAAAATCCACAAATCTATTCCCAAGCCTGTTATAATCGCTGTCACCATTGCCAATAAATCAGGTCTTTTTCTCTGGATAGCCGCATTAACTATGACTAATATAAAGCCTAAGATGTATTCCCAGCTTCCTATTGTAAGACCAAATGAATTATATAATCCAACAAGAAGCGCATCATAAGGAGACGTCCCTAATCCAGCTACTATTGTCAAGGCGATACCAAACGTCAGAATTAATATTCCCACAAAATAAAAATTAGACCTAATAATAAATTTCCTATTATAACAATTATCATATTAAAGATTTTTTTACACTATATAATATATTTTCACTTACTTTAACATAGAAAAGATAAAACCTCATTCCTTTTCCTTATAAATTATATCTATAGCCAAACCCGCCGCTAGTAATAAAGCTTTCTCTTTTTGACCTAGGTTTTCTATTTCCTCAAGAAAAATCATGTAACTATTACTGGTCTCAAATAGTTCTTTTCCTATTCCTCCCCATTTTTTTGTTATGTACCCAATTCTTTTGGCACGAGTATTTAAAAATCTGAAATTCCAACCTTTCCAATCCCCTCTAATCTCAGCTATTTCCCGATCGACATTGTCATATACGTAAAAACCTCCGCTTATTGTCATTACCTTATTTTTAAAATATCCTATTAGTTCTCCCTGATCGTCACACACAACTACTTTATATCCTCTTACAGTTAGATACTTTTTAATATAAAACACTATTTCCTGATTTTCATCATCGTAAACATTTACTCGAGTTGGCAATATCTTTTTACCAAATAAAAATTTTAATATTTTCATTGGCATAACAAGTACCTCTTTAGCAATACCAATTTGCATACCAGATTCAGGTTCTAATATGTCATAAGCATCTACAAGCTTCATAAAATCAACTTGTTCTTTGATAAAAAACACTTTATTATCCAGTAACATTTTTTTGCCTCCATCGTATTTTATTTATATTTATATTAATAATAAAAACGATATAGTCCTCTGCTAAGTTATACATAGAAAATACATAGAATACATAAAACCATTTCAATATTATAATAATATTCGATTTTTTATGTAAAAACCCTTCTTATATATAAAAGAATATATTAATGTACTTTTTAGTGCAATGTTTAATTTGATTTTTTTAACTAAAGCAATTTTCGCCTTCTAAATTTTACACGATTTACTAATATAAAATATTTTGACTAGCTTTATACGCTTGAAAATATAATGTATATTTGAGTATAATTGAGGTGTTGTTTACTCTTGTTATTTTGTAAAATACAGTTTTTACTATAAAAATTTCGGGGTGATTCTAATGCTAAATATTTTCAAAAGTTTACCTGATGATACTTTAACCCAAAATTTTATCCACGGTTTTACAATAGTAGTTACAATATCTTTATGTCTGTCTTTGTTAGGGGTATTTATTCTAACAAAATAAGATATGTTTTAAAAATGGCTATAATTGCCCTACCCTTATGTCATACTTATGGTGTAGAATTAATTAAGTACAATTTTATTTTAGAATTATGACTATTGATTCTATGATTCTATGATTCTAATGCTCCTTAATAATGTACTGGTATACTATTTGTACAGCATGTACTTTCAGGTGCTATTTCCTTTGGAGGCGAAATCCTTGGTATTTTCTAGTTTGATTTTTTTATATATTTTCTTGCTCCTTAATTTACTTATCTATTTTTTATCCAAAAATCAAGTTTACCGTAACTGGGTTTTAATAATATTTTCTTTATGTTTTTACGCATGGGGAGAACCCGTTTGGATTAGTATTCTAATTTTTAGTGCACTTATTGACTACTTTCACGGTCTTATTGCTGAAAAGTATAGAGGTCATTGGCAAAGCAAAGCAGCACTCATCTCTTCTCTTCTAGTGAATCTTTCACTTTTAGGTTTTTTTAAATACTCTTCATTTTTTGTGCAAAACTTTAATTTTCTATTTGGAATAAACCTTCCTTTTCATGAATTTGCTCTTCCTATAGGAATTTCTTTTTACACATTTCAAACACTTTCCTACGTTATAGACGTATACAAAGGAGAAGTCTCCGCTCAAAAATCTCCTTACAAATTATTGCTGTTTGTATCTCTTTTTCATCAACTGGTAGCTGGTCCTATCGTTCGGTATAAAGATGTAGCATCTCAAATTGATAATCGTCTCCACTCTCTTTCGTTGTTCGACCAAGGAATTAAACGTTTTGTTATAGGACTTGGTAAAAAGGTTATTTTAGCTAATACCGCTGGAGAAATAGCAGAAGTGTTTTTGAATGGAAATCTCTCTACACTTCCTGTTTTAGGAGCATGGTTCGGCATTATCCTTTTTGCTCTCCAAATATATTTTGACTTCTCAGGTTATTCCGATATGGCAATTGGTCTGGGAAAGCTTTTTGGATTTAATTATAAGGAGAATTTTAATTACCCATATATATCTCGATCTGCTACTGAATTCTGGCGTCGTTGGCATATTTCTTTGGGGAGCTTCTTTCGGGATTATTTATACATTCCTTTAGGCGGTAATAAAAAATTTCATCTGCGTAACCTTTTTATTGTTTGGTTTTTAACTGGGTTATGGCATGGCGCTAGTTGGAACTTTGTTCTTTGGGGATTATATTATGGATTGCTTATTATACTTGAGAAAACATTCCTGATAAAAATTCTTGATAAGTTACCCCGCTTTATATCTCATTTTTATCTTATTATTACCGTGTTAATAGGATGGGTATTTTTCTACTATACAAATCTGAATACTGTTTTAGAATTCCTCAAAATAATGTTTTCCTTTGGAGAAAGAGAACTAATCAATACAACTTTAGGAATATACTTTTTTAATAATTTTCTTTTCTTTGTCATAGCACTTATAGCTTGCACTCCTATTCTCCCTGCCATTGATGAAAAAATCACATGCTTACTGGGAAAATATATTTGGGTATATAACCTTTACGATGGATTTATTAAACCATTACTGATTCTTGCCATACTAGCTACAGCTACCGTTCTCCTAGTTGGAAAGTCCTATAATCCTTTCCTATACTTTAGATTTTAAAATATTTTTTCATTGAAGGATGATTGCTACTATGAAAAAGACTTACCTTAATATTGTATTTTTTTTGGTTCCCCTTTTCCTTTTAGGAACTTTAAATATAATCAATCCTCAAAAGCCTACTGTTTCCCAGCTTGAAAACAGAGCCTTGAAAACAAAGCCTGTTTTTAGCGTACAAACACTTGCTAACGGAGAATACTTTAAGGAATACGAGAGTTTCTTTGCAGATACCTTTATCTTTCGTGAATCCCTTGTCAAGATTGGTGGTAACATCAAGGATCTAAGAGGATTCCCTGGAAAAGATACTCCTACTATTGTTATTAATACAGGTGCAAATGTATCTCAAGCTCAACCACACCCTAAGCAACAAGAAAACCCAGAAAATAATATAGATACTACATCTGACAATAGTAATACAAATAGTAGTAAGAACATCGACGGCACTGACACCAATACTGCTAATCCCGACACCGTCAATGTTACGAATGGAAGAGTTTTGGTTTTCAACGATGCTGCCATGGAAATTCATACCTTCAATGCAGAAGCAAGCCAATACTATGCCAATTTTATAAACGATTTTCAGGGGAAATTAAATAATAACAACATTAAGGTTTACTCACTCCTTACCCCTACTCAAATTGAATTTATTAAAGATAAAAAATATAAAAGCTTATCATCCTCTCAATATAACACCATAGAATATATAAATAAGCATTTTAATAAAAGCATTATTCCAGTTAATGCCTATGAAAAGCTAGCACAAAATTCTGACCAATATTTATATTTTAGATCTGATCATCATTGGACAGCCTTAGGCGCATATTATGCTTATACTGCTTTTATGCAGACAAAAAATGAAACCCCTATCTCTATAGATCGCTACGAAAAAGATAAGGTAAGTCCTTATCTTGGCTCTTTATACTCTACAACTTTAAGCAAAAAAATTAGAGAAAATCCTGACACAATTTACCTTTATAAACCTTTTATCAACCATGAATATAATATATATTACACAGGTGCTATTAAAATGGACGTTCTAGATATGAGTCAAGCTGAAACAAAAAATAAATATGGTATCTTTATCAGCGGTGACCGTCCGTGGGGAAAAATCACCACCGAAATAAAAAATGGTCGTAAAATTGTTATTATTAAAGATTCCTACGCTAATGCCTTTGTCCCTTTTCTAATACCTCATTACGAGGAAATATATGTTGTTGATCCTCGCCAATTTACATTAAATATATATGATTTTATTAAAAACAATGAGATCAACGAAGTCTTATTTTTAAATTATATATTGGTTACGGATTATAAGGATTTTACCGACTTGCTTATTGAAATGTCAAATAGATAAAACAGAGTAAAATTGTATCTTGTTTTTATATTCTTTTTTATAAATTCTTTATTTTATATTCATTGTATTTATGTTGCGTTCATTGTAATTTATGGTATAATTATACATATAGTGATTATATCCACAATGTTGACTTCATAAGTAAGGAGATGTACAACATGAATGAGCCTTTAGAGGACTATCATATTCCAGAACGTCCTGGTGGTTACGAATTATATAAACGCAAAGTAACATCAGCAGTATCTGCAACATGTGATAGTGTTCGTCCCGTATTAGCCGAATTAATAAAAGCAGGTAAATGTGTATCAAGTGGCTTAACACCTACGAAGCATAAAAAAGGTATATGTTTTAAAGAAGTAACTGATCCTTACTATCAAGCTACCGATTTTGCTACCAGTGAAAGAATGTTAGAACGTGAGTTAGAACGCCTTAGACATCATCCAGAAGTAGACAACTTTAATAGAATAACGACCTGTAAAATGTTAGCAGAACTTTGGCATAAAAAAAGAATAGGAGATTTGAATTCTGAAACTTTAGACTTGTTAGCAAGAACTGAATATGAACTTGGAAATCCTAAAGTTGCTTCAAAATTAAGAAGGGAAATAGCTGTTGTTGAACCCCTTCGAGATTTGGGAAAAAAACTAAAAATATTACCATTTAAAACAAGATAACATAAAAATAATTTTTATGTTATCTGTACAAAAAGTGCAATAATTAGCTAATCGATAAAGTGTTTTCTATTTTGACGTTTATGCTATGTGCTATGTGCTATGTGAATATTAATTTACTAAATTAAAAGGAGGAAGTATTATGTTTGAATTACTGGGATATCCTATTGATAAACCCTATTTTAAAAAATTAAACAATACTAGCTCCCAAAAATCAAGTAATAGTTTAAAAGCATTAGAAGCATTGAAAATCAAAAAGGATCATCTAGTAGAGAATCCTTATACAAAAACTGTAGTCGGTACTTTACCTTTACATCTTTCCAAAAATCTTTTGGCATTGGCAGTAAAAGACGATTTTAATAAGAATTACACTGTAGCAACTAAATTACTTAATAAACATATTGCGAACTTAAAAACTGAATTAAGAATTAAAACGGAGTTTTAAGAGACTTTTTACGTTGTATATCTAGCAATAATAATTTTGCTATGTGTTTGGTGGTATTTAGAATACAGTTTAAGTTATCGGGATTTAGTAGAAATGATGAAAAAAGGGGATGCCCATTTGGCATCCTCTTTTTTTGAAAATATTACCTTGCTTCGGCAAGAATCTTCAATTTTGTTTCAATAAGATTATTCTTATTACCAATGGTGGTTTTAGATGAAATTGTGCATACTGATAATACATAATTACTATCAAGGGGATAGGTCTTAAAAATGGCTTTATTAGAAAGCTTTTTTACACTTTGCAAGGGAATAGCCATCCCTTTGCCCTGCATCTTCACATAGCTTTCATTAAAAGTCCAGCACTTGTAAAAATAAGGCGGGCGTTCAGATTCTTTTAGGCTCATCATCTCTTCAAAGTCGTCTGTGTCAAGTATTTTCCTAGCCATATCCAAATCTATCTCCTTAATTTTCTCTATATCAATACCCACAGGCAAGCTGTCAAACACTGCGACAATCCAAGCACCGGAATGAGCTATATTAAAAGATACCTGAGGGATATTATCTGCGTAAGGCTTTCCTAGCTTACTTCTCACAATTTTAATATCGCTGTTTCTAACCTGAAACATTTCACAGAGGGTCACCCTGACTAAGAAATTCCCCAACAAGCTTCTCTGGGCATCTTGCCATTTGTAAAAACTCAATATTTTTTTTTGTATATCCTCATCCAGAAATGAAAGGATTTTCTGGAATTTTTGACTGTCAAGTTTCTCGCCACAACGTAAAGCCAATACTTTTAACATTTTTCTTCAACTCTTATCTTCATTCTTTAACTTGCTTATCCTAATTCCTTATCTCCCACTCATAGAAGTAGGCGTCTTATCCGCTCGAAGCAATTGAGCCTAATATTTTTTCAATTATCCCGACATTCCCTTTAACATAATCCCCTTGCATCATGTCAAAGTGAGAGCCATATCCTTGATATTCATATAATTTCCCTCTTGTTGATTTTTTCCACGAAGCAATTCCACAAGATGAATCCCCTCCCTGAAGATAAGATAATTCAGTTTTGGATTCTTCTGTGCCTCTTTGAACAAAATGAATATTAGCAGAAATTTCACCTTCATTCACCAACTGATCCATATATAAAAGATTTTTCTTGGCCTTTTCCAGAACAAACCTCTTAATTTCTGCATTGGGAATAAAATGCTCAAAGTCTTTAAAAATAATATCATTATACAGTCTTTCAATCACTTTATCCCGCTCTCTATCAGAGCGATGTACTGCAACCTGTTTTTTTAGACTATCGATCAGGATTAATGCTCCTACCTGAAGCCCTAGTCTTTCCATATCCTTTGCCAATTCAAAGGCTAAGTTTCCCCCTGCTGAATAGCCTAACAGAATATAGGGTCCCTCACCCTGACGCTTAATGATTTGGGATGTATATTCTTGTAAGCGGTTCTCATGTTCAATAAAATTAAAGCCATAAACTGAATACTGAGATACTCCCTTGGCAAACGGTAAAAAATATAATCCATATCCTCCAACGGGCGGAAAGCAAAATACACTTTCTGCTTTTTTTTGATTTAATAAAGCAATATTCTTATCCTTAGGGTATCCCCTTTTTTTCTGCTCTGCCACAATTAATTGAACTTGTTCATGTATTGTTCTAGCCTTAAAAAGATCAAAAAGGGAAATCTCTACTTTAAACTCCCTTTGAATTCGCAGAGTAGTCATAATTACCAATAATGAATGACCTCCTAACTCAAGGAAATCTTCATTTATTCCAATATTATTTATCCCCAATAATTCTTCCCAGATAGCTGTTAGCTTTTCTTCAAGCTCATTGGTAGGTGGCAAGCGTTTTGCCCTGGAGCTTTGATTAAATCTCTCAAATTTATTTGGCTTAGGTAAAGCCTTTACATCAATTTTGCCTGAGGGAGTTAAAGGTAGCTCCCTCATTTTGATAAAATAATTAGGAACCATAAATCCGGGCAAAACAGCTAAAAGATGCTTACGAATCTCGCTTATTCCCCATGCCTCTCCAGACACAAAATAGATCGCTAAGCTACAGCTATCATTACAGGTATTATCTGCTTCAGTGATTGCAGTAGCAACTGCCTTTTCTATACCATCAAGCTTCAAAAGCTGATATTCAATTTCTCCCAATTCTACTCTGTTACCCCGGATTTTTACCTGGCGATCTTTTCTTCCCAGGTGCTGCAACCTGCCGTCGGGAAGCCAGCGAGCCAGATCTCCAGTGCAAAAAGCCCTTCCGTTTACTGTACCGGACAGTGCTTTAAATTTCTTCTCATTCAATTCAGGATTATTATGATATCCTCTTAAAAGAGCAGACCCTGCAACCCAAAGATTCCCGACCTCTCCTACAGGTAAGGCTTTTAACTCATCATCTAAGATATAGATATGTACATTGTCAACAGGTTTTCCTATTGACACTAATGTTAAATCATTTCCTGCGGAACAGTTTTCAAAGGTAATATCATTAGCCTCAGTCAATCCATATGTATTATATAAAACCGTACCATTTATTTTATATAGCGTTTCATTAAATTCCTGCACCAATTTCAAGTTTAAGGCTTCTCCACTGACAAAAACAGCTTTAAGACTTATCACCTTAGAAAAGACCTTGTTTTCCTTAATATATTCTATAAAAACAGTAAGCATTGTCGGTACAAAACCAATATAGCTTACCTTTTCTTTTTCAATGCCAGCAATAATTTTCCTAATATCCCGATCCCCTTCAAATCCAGAAATTAATATTTTCCCTCCACTTATAAGTGGAGAAAATATTTCACGCAAAGAGTCCACAAATGATATTGAGGTTTTAACTAAGAATACATCCTCCGCACCATAATTGAAATGCTTTTGACACCAAACGATTCCATTTATTACAGCCCCATGCTCTATTAAAACTCCCGCAGGTAAACCCGTAGAACCGGAGGTGTAGATAAGGCACGCCAAATCATCCCCAAGAATAGGTGCTTGTATGTTGTCCGTACAATATTTTTCTATTTCAGCAAAGTCGACATCTTCAATAACAAACTTAGTACAAGCATCTTTAATTAAATACTTCGCTCTTTCCGCAGGTAAACTGATATCTATTGGTAAATAGACGCCTCCCGCCTTCCAGATGCCCAAAATTGCCACAATAAAAGCAGGAGACCGCTTCATTTTAAGTGCTACAATCTGCCCCTTTTCCAAACCCTTTGACAGAAGTTCCCTTGCAAACTGATTGGCTTTCTGATTTAGCTCAAAATACCTTAAGCGCTCCCTATCTCCAGACACAACAACAATTCTTTCCGGAGTCTTTTCAACTTGCTCTTCAAATAAGCTATGTAAAGCCTTTCCCTTCAGCACGTGTGTCCCTTGCCCTTATTGTTCACCACATATTGAGCGATAGTTTCCACAGAGTATAAGTGCTTTTGGAATTCTTGGGGAGATACACCTTGGAGCTTGATCCCAAAGAATTGTTCTAACCCTGCTACAACATCAAGGGCTTCAACAGAATCCAATCCCAAACCTTCACCAAATAAAGGGGCATTATCCTTAATCTCTTCGGCCGTTATATCTTCTAATTCCAGACGTTTGATTAAAATATCTTCCTTGATAATCTGTTTTATTCTTTCAATTTCTGTCATAATAACTACTCCTCTCTTATGTACTATATTAGCTATTCGGATAAAACCTGGTTAAACTGTAGCTTCTTTTTAACCGTATAATTAAATGGTTTCATAAACCGGCTTACAATTCTATTCATGTTCTTATTCTTCACGTGAACGCAAAACATCAGCTTATAAATGCCTCGGTCATATTGACGCCAAATGGCATTCCCCATCAGGAGCATTGCGTAACCCATGGAACGATATTCATCTTTCACAAAGATATTTCGATAGAGCATTGTTTCCGGATCTAAGCGATGAGTTATTGTCCAACCAATTATTTCCCTGTTTTCGTCTCTTAAGAATACCGAATTAAAGCAATCAACACGTTCCTCTTCCAAAAAGGGTGATGTCAACTCAGGGTACCAGATACCCTTACCTTTTTTTATTTTTTCAAACTCCTGCTTACTAAGCTCCTGCCAGCTGCTTACAGTCAAACCAGCAGGCAGCTCCATTTCTGCAAATAACGGTGACTCCTCCTCAAGAAGGCTCTCCATATCCATTTTGTAAAGAAGCATTACCGTTTCTCCAGGTCTTTCCCAACCACATTTTTGGAGCAAGTTATTAAATATTTCGTGATATGGATTATCATCAATAAAACCGCAGGAAATACTGTGACATTTATTTGATACCGCAGCCTGCTTCAAGTCTTTAATCAATGTAGTCGCTACACCAAGTCGGCGATATTTTGGCTTAACAAATATTGTATAAATATGCATACAGCCATCTTTTGCAACTTCCCCAAGGATAAGCCCTATCGGCTGAGCCGGATAACTAAAGGCACCAAAGGCAATAATGGGCAAATCACCTCCAGCTTTGTAAAGCAGAGGTCTCAACTCGGTATAAGTTAGTTTTTCAAAATCTTTTATCATCGTTTCATTTATTTGCTCTGTATAATACACTTTGCTTCCCCCAATACGTCTTGAGCAAAACCTAAAATAAATATAATTACAATCGGGATAAGCCCCCGTATTTGAGCAATCGTCAAGAAGCCCAAACACGAGACACTAATCCTCTAATAAACAATATTCTTGAATCAGATGAGGTTTTAACCTCACCTGATTCTTAGAAGATGTTATCCAAGAGCTTAGCAACGGTTAGCTATTCAGATAGATGCTTACCAAAACTACTTAAAAATTCTTTGGTGCCGAGTGACCTCCGGCTACTGAATCTAAATCAGCATTAGTCAGCTCATCTCCTGATCCCTGAAAATCAGGTAGTACGAAAGTTTCATATCCGCTTTCATTTTCTATGAACTTTAGCTTATAGCCAGGATCTACATCCTTCCCAGTTGCCTGCTTAATCGCTGTATGGGGGTCACTAACGCACAGCTTTCTAAACTCGAGATCTGTACTTGCTAACTTCTCAATCTCAGCCATTGCTGCATCCAGGTCTTCTCTTGTCCATTCCATTCTAATTCACCTCCTTGTGTAAAATTTCATCAACCAATCAACTTATCCAATGTCCCATTTTGTTCCTCCACCTGCTACACTATCCAAATCAGAAACACTTAGTTCATCTCCTGAGCCTATAAAATCCGGCAATACGAAGGTTTCATATCCCCCTTCATTTTCCAGAAATTTCAGCTTGTAGCCAGGGTCTACATCCTTTCCGGTTGCTTCCTTAACCGCAGCATGTGGGTCACTAAAGCATAGCTTTCTAAACTCCATATCTTTACTTGCCAGCTTTTCAATCTTAACCATTGCTTCGTCTAAATCTTCTTTCGTCCATTTCATTTTTGTTCACCTCCTTTCAAATCCTGATAATAAAAGCAATCTTTTGTAGTTACCCTTTTTAAGTCCCCTTGTCTAACTAAGTACTCTAAAAAGTAATAGACCTCCGCTAATCCAAAAAACAAATCTGATAATGCTCTGCCGGAGGATCCTAAAAAAAGATATGCTTGATACACAGTGCTTTCCTTTGCTAGGTATTCCTTGAGTGCTGCCAATTGCTGTTTTCTATATTCAGCTATGAGTCCTATGCGAATTCTAACCCTTGTAAATGGTTTGCCATGGGAAGGAATCAGATAGTCTATTTTCTTCTTTTGAAGCAGTTCTAAGGTATTGAAATACTCCGTTAACGGTTCTTGCGTGGTACTATTTAGATGATTCGGTGTTACCAACACATCACCTGCAAAAAATACTTCCAGCTCCGGATGATAGAAACAAAGTTGATTAGGGCAATGTCCAGAAAATTTAAGTATCTGATAGTGCTCACGTCCAAGAAGTATCGTCTCCTGATCTCTGATCTCCTCAATATCCGGAGTACTAGGAGCCCAGCTTTCAAACTGGGTTATTTTTTCCCTAATAGCTTTTTCTTTTAGCTCCTTGGGCAGACCAAAATAATTAAATACATTATCTTCGTCAAGAATCTCCTTTAACCAATCCTTTAAAAAAACTAAGCTGTTTTCTTGAAACATCATTTTAACCGGAGCCCGGGTCAGCTTCTGTAATTCACCTGCTGCCCCGAAATGGTCTACGTGGTCATGGGTTAAAATTATTTGCCTTACATCTAAGGGATTAATCCTCAGCTTACGAAAAACCTCTTTCCATGTTTCCATTGCACCGGGAGTATAAATGCCCGTATCAAGAATATCCCAGCCATCCTCCCCCCTGAACAAGAAACAATTGATTTTGTCTACCCAAAGGGGCAAATCCATTGTAACTTTAGTTACTCCCAATCTTTGCCCAATCTTTTTCACCGTAAAAACAGAACCACCTCTCCCTTGGCAATCTTTCTTTTCTCTCCTTGCAATGTTATTAGAGCCTTAGTAGTAACGAAATTGCCTGTATGTTCCACCAATTCTACTCTTAACATTACGCTACTGCCAGGTTGCACAGGATTATAGAAGCTAAATTCCTTAGTCCGAACTAAATATCCTTCCTCCAAAACCTCATCATTAATTGCAGTCAAGAGTAATGCACTGGCTTGAACTGCCATTTCAGTAATTAAAACTCCCGGTACGATGGGATTTCCGGGAAAATGCCCTGCTAAATACGGTTCATTATACCCCACCTGTTTTGAACAGATTATTCTTTGTTCTTCCCTATCAAATTCGTGCACCTTATCCACAAATAAAAAGGGAGGTGCTGTTTTTAATAATTCATGAGGTCTTCTTGCAAAAACAATATTTTGCTTTTTGTTTTTAATATCCATAAATATACACCCTTTCCACCTTTGAAATTCCTCACTCTTGCATCAATCTTCCTCTGAAATTAAGAACTTGCTTCAAGTATTTCTACTACCAATACTAGCAGAAAAATTTTGACCAGTCATGTGTTGAAATGAGGAATTTATAAGTACATCCAGTGTCGGCAACAACTCTTCCCATTTAGGGATGAGAGGCTTTAAAGCACAAAACTCTAGTTTCTTTTGCATAAGCTTTTTTTCTGCCGGCTTAAACCCTCGGTCATAAATTCCAAAGGTAAGTGAGTTAACTTTAATCCTAAAGGGGTTGAGCTCCTTGGCGAGACTTTTCATTAAAGCAAGCCTTCCCTCATTATTTACGGGACTTACAGGGTAATCAGCAAAATGCAAAATATCATCAATCATTAAAAATATAATATTTCCGGTTTTTTGCCTAACCATATAGCGAACAATTTCTCTGTTTAAAAGAAACAATTTATCAAAATCAGCAGCTAGCTCCTTCCCAAAAGAGTGAGGCAACTGTTTCAACAGGGCTTTTTCATTTATTCCCGGCAGTCCATTAATAAAAACATCTACTCCCTGCATCGTATCTATAATACTGTCTATCACTTCTGAAACCCTTATCTCCGTGTAATCGTCAAGGCACCTAACAAAGCACCTGCTCTTATGTTCAGTGGTAAGGTCGTTAAAAAAAGAATCTATTTTTTCACTTCCATTAGCTATTAAAGTAAGGTAACAACCTTTTTCTAACAAGTAAGCAGCTATCCTTAAGTTTTTCTCCCACTGTGCTTCTGTGAGTACTATTTTTTTTGCTTCCTTGCTTTCCATGTGCTTTACTCCCCCCTTCCAATAACCATAACTGCGTTCCCACCATTATAAGATGAGCTGACTACTAACGCATATCGAAGGTTTGGGGAATTGAAAAGCCAATCTGCGGCCAGATTAATATGATACATAGAGCTTACAGACAAGGCATAACCCAATACATCGTTAAAGGTTTTAACGGGTATTTCTCTTTGAGAAAAAATTGCGTCCAAGATTTTTTTCTGACACAATCCCTTTTCCTCCAAACCATCGTCATTATAAAATACAAAGTCTATATCCCCCACATCAACACCTGCATCATTTAACGCACACAATATAGCATTTTGGTAATTATCAATGCCAAAGGAAAACCCAAATCCCCGTATTTCTGCATAGCACCTAGTATTTAGATCATCTTGCTCCTCTAAGCTCCCTAACACCATAAAGCTACTCCCCTCAGTAATTGGGTATTTACTCTTATCAAAACCTAGTACCCGGTTGACCTCATTACTAAAGCTAGAGACCTCTTCTGCAGCTCCCGCCAAGCAAAATTGTTGAGAACCGTTCCTGACCAGATTATAAGCGATGTAAGAAGCAAGAAGCCCTTCATTACCTCCTGTTGATATGGTAGTACCACTACCCTTTATTCCTAGCTTTATTGCAGCACTACCTGGAGTCGTATTTGCAGAGGTATCGGGAAAATATAAAGCGCTGGCAAAGGATGACCCCTGCTCAAAGATCCCTTTAAGATATTTGCAAAAGCTCTCCGAAGCACCATACATAGTACCAAAAATCAGACCAATATTCTGGGAATTATCAGCAGTTACTTCAATATTTGCATCCTCTAAGGAACGAAGAATTCCAGCTATACTGTACTGCGTTATGATACTCATTCTCCTTGCATATAAAGAAGCAATATACTCCTTTACCTCTTTCCTGGTCTTTTCTATATCCATGACCTGCGTATGCTTTAGAGAGGCACTATCCTTGCAGGATATGTGTCCATACTGATTAACCATAGATATCCCCAGAATTCCAACTCTGCGAAGTGAAAATTTATTTTTATTTGTGTTAATTGTGTTAGACACCTGATTTAACTGCCAATTCTTAAATAAAACTGAAGAATTATGACCTCCGAAGGCAGAATTATTACATAAATAATACTGTGGGCATCCTGCTATCATTTCATTTAATATATGGTTTGCTTCTGTGCAGCCTTCCCGCAAAGTTTTGGTATGTAAAGTAGCAGGCAGTAAACCTTCCTTGATAGCTATTAAGGAACTGACCATCTCAAGGACAGCGGCAGCTCCTAAGGTATGTCCAAAATAACCCTTGCCGGAGCTCAGAGGTATTTGGGGAAAGTTGCTCCCCAGTGCTTTTTTAAGCCCCTTTATTTCACAAGCATCATTTGCTTCCGTACCTGTTCCATGTACATTTATGTAGCCCATTTCCTTTGAGTTTACTTCAGCCTGATCAAGAGCTGAAGTAACAGCCCGTGCCACTCCATCCCCCTCAGGGTGTGGAGCAGTTATATGGTGAGCATCCTGATCTAATCCATAGCCACATATTTCCGCGTATATGTACGCATTTCTTTCTAGCGCTCTTTCCAAGTTCTCCAATATTATAAAGGCGGCACCCTCCCCCAAAGTTAACCCTGTCGGATAACCAAAGGGCGCACATGGGGAAGTGCTTAATGAGTGTAGACTATTAAAACCAGCATAAACTGTCTCCGATAATGTATCTGCTCCACCTACCAAAACAGCCGTCATCTTCCCTTGAGAGAGCAACTCATAACCAACGCTTAACGAATGTCCACTGGCTGCACAGGCGGTCACATTAGAAATAACCGATCCTTTTATACCTAAATACTCAGCTATACAGTCCCCTTGCTGAAACAAAGGAAAATTAATAGTACATTCATAATCCAAGTCCACCAATTTCTTTGCCTTTTCAAATTCAGCTATTCCACCGTTACATGTACCAAAACAAAGAGCAAACTTGTCGGCATTATGCGCTTTAATCTCTAGCCCGCTGTCCTTAAGTGCTTCTTTGGCTGCGTGTATGCCAAATTGAGTACACTTGTTATATTTGCTTAGCTCTGCTTCAGCAACATAATCCTTGATTTCTGCTCCAAATTTACTGATCATCTGGTCAGTTGAAAACCGGGAAACCTCACCAATTCCTGTTGCGTTTTTCTTCATGTTATCTAAAACTTCGTCCTTGTTTCTTCCCATTGAAGAATATATTCCCACACCGGTTACTACAACTCTTCTGCGTACGGTCAATGTCAATTCCTCCCTTAACCATGAGCTTGTAGAGTTAAAACTCTACCTGAACTAATAAGCCTGTGCTAATAAATTGTGACAGGAATGTCCCCAACTTGATAAGCGACGCTAAGCTCAGCTTTGCACACAGTAGACACTAACGAACAAGTTCGTAAGTGCTACTAGCGTGTAATGGTTCAACTAACTTTATCTTAACGTCCCACCAT